>CAYOBX010000540.1:0-4152 GCA_964402245.1 uncultured Saprospiraceae bacterium
ATACCTAAATTTCGTTGCATTAAATCAATAGTCGTTGTCATTTGCGTTTCCTCAAAAGCATTCGACACACTATCTTTTTCTATGGTTTGTTTCAATAAATTTTTTCTTCGTTTTAAGTTATCATATTCATCTTGCAACTCTTCCACTTCTACTCTGGCAATAACTCCATCTTTTCCTAACTGTGTATTTCTTGTCAAACGCTTACCAGCTAGACTTAATAAATATTCAATATTCAAAGCCGTTTCTCTTAGATTTAAAGTTTGCTGCTCTCTAAATAAACTATTACTACGTATCTGATTCATTTGAGAAACAATGGTCGCCTCTTGATTCAAATAACTTAATTGTAAATCTGGATTGCTCAATCTTAAAATAGATTGGCCTGCTTTTATCTCTGCTCCATCTTCTACAAAACGCTCTTCCACTCGTCCACCTTCCACTGCTCCTATCAACACTGTTTTGATGGGTAGCACGACCCCCGTAACAGGAATAAATTCTTGAAATACTCCTCGCTGAATCGTATCAATTAATAAGCGATCTGCTTTGACATTCAATTTGGTTTCTCCCGTATTATTAAGAATTTTACTACCAACAAATCCAAAAAACAATAAGCAGCCAATTCCCAATAATACTTTAGGTAGGGTGATTACTTTCTTCTTTATTTTCTTATCCATTGTATCCATTGTATATTTTCTTTTTAATATTATTTTCCGCTGTTTTATTTTTTTGTAATAAAAGTTTTCTGAAATTAAGCATTGTTCTTTTTGCATCGGCAAAAAAGAACATGTAAGAACAGAATATATTCTATGTTAAATATTGCCCTTCGTTCTTTAACGATAAACATTTCCACATTTATCTATTATAAACGAATTCGTGCCAATTTACAAATCATTGAAAATCAGTGTTTTAAAAAATTAAAAATAAGACATGGTTGTTCAAATATGTACACTAGTGTACGGAAATGAACAATTTATGAATTAATTTTTGCATCTTTGATTTGAAAGTTCTCATAAACAACTATTCAAAAAACTACTTGTCTTTTATACTTAAACAGTCGGACAAAATTGTTCAATTGTTGAAATTGTTTGATTGTTACATACCAGATGTTGACAGCCAACCAGCTAACCATCAATACTTCACCCACTAAACAACCCTTATGAAACAAAGAGGTTCCATTCTGATAGTAGACGATGATGAAGATATTGTGCTTTCTCTAAAGATGCTATTGAAGCCATTATTTTCCTCTGTTTATGGCGAAAACAATCCATTCCACCTACCTCGCTTAATCAATCAATATGAGCCAGATGTCATCTTGCTCGATTTAAATTTCCGACCAGGACAACAAGATGGGAAAGAGGGTCTAGAATGGTTGGAAAAAATCAAAGAACTACGTCCTGCTACAGAAGTTGTCATGATAACAGCTCATGGAGATGTGCCTTTAGTCGTGCAAGCTTTAAAAAAAGGGGCGGCTGACTTCATTGAAAAACCTTGGAGAAATGAGAAGGTCATTGCTACCCTACAAACCACCATGAAACTCGCTAAAGGCACTCAACATTCTAATAAGTTAGAAGCTCAGAATGAAGCACTCAATGAGCAACTTTTTCCTAATGAAGATTCCTTTGTTGGAAAATCCCCTGCCATGACAGCTGTCATGAAAGCCGTAACAAAATTAGCTCCTACAGATGCAAGCATTTTAATTAGTGGTGAGAATGGAACAGGAAAAGAAGTAATGGCGCGTCGTATCCATCAACTATCCGCTCGGTCAGATGGTCCTTTTGTGATGGTTGATTTAGGGGCGATACCAGAGAATTTGTTAGAAAGTGAATTATTTGGCTATAAAAAAGGCGCTTTTACAGATGCTAAGGTTGATAAGATTGGTCGCTTCGCTGCGGCTGATGGAGGCACTTTATTTTTAGATGAAATTGGTAATTTAACAAAAGGTGGCCAAGCAAAATTACTACAGGCTATTCAAAGTAAAATGATTACGCCACTCGGCGGTACGAAAGCACAAAAAGTTGATATTCGCTTTATCAGTGCTACGAATATCTCTTTAAAGGAGATGGTAAAATCAGGTGAATTTAGACAAGATTTATTATTCCGAATTAACACCATTGAACTGCCTTTGCCGCCATTACGAGAGCGAGGTGAAGACATGGTTTCTCTCGCTAATTATTTCCTAACTAAACTAGCTACTAAATATCGCAAACCTAATTTGACAATGCCTCAGACCGCTATTCATAAAATAAAAAATTATGCTTGGCCTGGGAATGTACGAGAGTTGGAACATGCTATCGAACGAGCGGTGATTCTCACAGAAGGAAATCAATTGTCTTTAGATCATATTGTTGAAACGCCTGAAGCTGTTCCTTTCGATGAATCTATGACCTTAGAAGAAATGGAACGAACTCGTATCCTCCAATGTATGCGAAAGCATAAGGGCAATATTAGTAAGGCAGCGGAGGAGTTGGGTATTACTCGTCCTGCTTTGTATCGGCGTATTGAGAAGTTTGGGATTTGAATTTAAGAACAACTCGCAATTTATAATTCGTAACAAATGGCTACAATTCCTTCATCCGGATTACTCTCCTCTTTTAGAATTAGGATTATCGTTTTATTGATCCTATCCAGTATTTTAGCAGCTGGTAGTTTTTGGAATTTTTTCAATAATGAATTGGTATTTGGAGGGATATTATTATTTTTTACCGCTATTGCTATCTACCAACTATTTGCCATTATCAATAAGACCAACCATGACTTAACACAGTTTTTATCGGGTGTTTTATACAATGATTTTGAGAGTAGTTATCGACAAAGGTTATACAACGAAGAGTCGCAACAATTGTACTCGATGTTTAATGTGATAACAGATAAATTTCGGGAATTACGGATGCAAAAAGAATTTCAGCATCAATATTTGCAGTCGATTATTGCGCAGGTGGATACTGGTTTAATTTGCTTTGACGATAAAGGAAATACTTTGATGATGAATCCTGCTCTTAAAAACTTTCTCCATAAATCTCATTTTCCAACTTTTAAAAGTGTCGAATCATTTAATCCTATTTTATATCAATGTTTTAAAGAAATTCAACCTCAGGAAGAGCGTATATTAAAATTAGATATTGATACGGAGCGACTAATTTTAAGCATTCGATTACGGATTCTAAAAATGCAAGATACTACTTACTCTTTATTTGCAGTACAAGATATTTCTAGACAAATGGACCAGCAAGAGGTGAGTGCTTGGGAAAAATTAATTCGAGTATTGACGCATGAAATAATGAATTCTATTACGCCGATCACCTCGCTATCTAGTTCTATGCGGCAATTAACAGAACGAGCAGAAGTATTAGAAGGAGAAGATTTACAAGATGTCCAAGATTGTATTCGAGCAATAGAAAATCGGAGTAAAGGACTCATGAGTTTTACTAGAGCTTATCGCCAATTAACGAGTGTGCAGCAACTACATACTAAAGAGACGGACTTATATAATTGGATTCAAGAGATAGGTACTCTTTATAAAACAGAAATGACAAAGAAGGGTATTCAATTTAAAATCAATGCGAAAGATATAAGCACTCAAGTAATAATTGATCAAGAATTATTATCTAGGGTCTTAATCAATTTATTAAAAAATGCAATGGAGGCAGTCGCTAATAATACTGATAATAAAGAAATATCAATTAGTACGAATATAGATACAGATGGAAATGCAATGATTGCCGTCGCTGATAATGGCGTAGGTATAGAACCAGATAAACTTACAGATATTTTCATTCCTTTCTTTACTACTAAAAAAGAAGGAACTGGTATTGGTTTGAGCCTATCCAGAAAAATTGTCCATGCCCATAAAGGACGGCTCACTGTTTGGTCAAAATTAGAAGAAGGAACGGTGTTTACAATTGCCCTACCCGTAATTACCAAGTAAATATTTTCTTTAAAATTGGTAATGGATGCTCTACTTTCTGATCTTTTGTATACTCGGCATATTCTGTTTCGTTTAATTCACTTGTATGCGCATACATCAACCACTCGCTAGTTCCTAATAAAACTACTCCTACAAATCCAAGTCGAACAATATTTGTTGACCAATTATGGATTAATTTTTCGATATTATTTTTCATTATTCTAATATTTAGACTCTTTGATTATTCAGGC
>CAYOBX010000541.1:0-4105 GCA_964402245.1 uncultured Saprospiraceae bacterium
GTATCTGCTTCTCCTATTAAATCTTCAATGCTACTTCTAATTTTATGCTGGGCATTGGCAAAGCTTGCTGTTTGTAACATATAGCCTTCTTGTAACATCCAACCACCAAGTCCCATACCTCGTAGGATGACTGTTTCTCCATTTTCATTGACTATGTTCTTACCATTGGCACTTAAATAGCCTTGTGCATTTACCTGACCTGCTAAGAGAAGAAGGCAAACACTTAGAAAGAAGGAAATATTTTTCATAATATTTATTGTTAATAATTTCATTTCATTAAATATAGGACAAAAATACAATACAATCTTTGCATACTGAACTTTTTGCCCCCTACAACATAGCAACAAGGTCATCTATATCGGCATTTTACCACAACATTTAAACAAAAATATACCTTACTTATATGTTTTCCAGCTTACAGTTGAACTTGGGCATGACACTTTAATTTGAACTTTCTCGTTAGTTCAGGTAAGGACTAAACTACTACAGTAAACTCCTTCAAAACATCTGCCACTGACTCCACAGACTTGATATTCCCAACCCCTTTTCCAGCTTGCCAAAATTTCACACTATCATCAAAAGCAGCTTTGCTATATTTTTTCAAACCTTTATTCATTAAATACATTCGAGCGTATTTTTTTAACTTTTTCTGTTTTAGCATATAAGAAATAACTGGCCCTGTTCGCAGTCCCCCTTTCATAATATCATCGGTTTTAATAACGGAAGAATTATTCCCTGCAATTTTGTTCGTCCAAACAATATCGGCTTCTGTGGAATCGACAATGGCTTGCTTATACCCATCTGTCACTTTACATTCATGGGTCGCTAAAAAGCGAGTGCCTATTTGTACGCCCGCATATCCCATATCTAATGCTTTTTGAAAATCATCTGCATTACCAATACCTCCTGCACAAATCAATGGAATACCAATATCCTGTAAGTCTTCAATAAATTTTTCGGCCGCTTGGATACCTGTCTGTCCTCCACCTCGCCAGTTGATACAGTTGATACCATCAACTCCTGTATCTCGCATAGCTAATGCGACCTTTTTATTTGGCACATCATGATATACTTTGATCCCATTTTGTTTGGCTATTTTCACAATCTCGGTAGGTTTTCCTAAGGAGGTTAAAAAGAATTTTATTCCTTCCTCAATTGAAATATCCATCCACTCTTTCATTTGGTCATGATACTTTTGGTTGGCTCCTCCAAAGATGGTAAAATTGACACCAAAAGGTTTATTCGTCAATTTTTTAATCAACTGTAAACCTTCTCTGAAATCATGTCCGTAAAGCGATGTTAAGGCTACAGGTTGAACGACCCCAAAGCCGCCTGCTTCAGAAACGGCAGCGATTAATTCAGGGTTTGAGCCTGGGTACATTGGGCCGCAAACGATTGGTGTTGCTGCGCCTGTATCTTTTAAAAATTGTTGCGTTGAATTTTTCATAATATTAGTTTTTCGTTACTTAAGCATTCCTGCCTTAGCAGTTATTCAATCGAAATATGCTCAGACAAGAATGTCTAAGCTACTTTTATTTAACCACAAACAAATCTCCATCATTAGAAAAAACAATGGGTCCATCATAGCCAGTTAATTCTCTTTTATATAAATTTTTAATAATCCTAACATCAGGAGCAGGCGCGTAATGATGAAGGATCAATTTTTTCACATTAGCTTTTGCAGCAATCTCTGCTACCTCTGCTGGAGGCGTATGATAATCTTGGATATCCGAAATTATCTTTTCATTTCTTTCCATTCCCATTTCTCCTAAGGTAGCAGACATTTGTCGCATCATAGAGCTTAAAATAATCTCATGTAACAATAAGTCTGCATCTTGTGCCATTTCCAATACCAAATCATTTTTTTTAGTATCTCCGCTAATCACCACCTTTTTACCTTTGTATTCAATGGCATACCCAACGGCAGGTTCAATGGGTTCGTGGTCTACATCAAAAGCCGTGATAGTGATGCCATCCTGTTGATAAATAACTTCCTTGCTGTTTTGCACATTTTTAAATTCATGTGGAATTGCGTGCACTTTTGAAATATCCATAATGTCATGTCCATGATGGTCTACCCGATGTTTATTTTCTAAATGCAAATAACCTTTGATAGATTGGTTAATACTATCGGTGCCATCAGGCCCATACAAATGCAGATCGTTTTTACGTCCCATTAACCAGGAACGACTCACCATAGCCGCTAAATCCATAAAATGATCGGAATGATAATGGGTAATAAAAATGCCATCTAGTCGATTAAGGGGTAGGCCCATAAGTCCAGCTTGCTTTACAACGCCATCCCCCACATCAAACATAAAAAAATGCCCATTGACAATGACAGCCGTTCCTGTCTGTACCCGTTCACTTGGCAAAGGGGAAGAGGTGCCAACAGTATACACATAGATACTTTCGGTATCAGCTAATTGTTGATTGCTTTTGTCTACTATTGCTTGGTTTCGTTTTAGTTGCTGTTGGAGCATAAAGGGCACTAACTTTTCTGGAAAAAAAGTCATAACTATCCAGCCGATGAGTAACAATAAACCAATTAGTAGCAGTAAGAAACTTAGTATTTTTTTCATGATAGAAGTTAAAAAAGGGTAAGTGCGATTATATTGCGGGGAAATTAGGTTTTAAATCCTAAATCTAATAACTATTTGCTAATTATTTTTCCTACCTTAATACTTTGTAATAAAGATAAAAAACATCATGTCACCAACAACCATCGCCACTATCGTTTATACAAGTGCCTTTTTGCCTTTATTAGTGCTAATTGTACTTAGTCTTTTAAACAAACTCCCAAAATGGGTTTGGAAAATTTATCTATTAACGTTTATCATCTGCGCTTTTGGTTGGGAAATATGGTTTACTTATGGTTTAGTGGATGGACAATCGGTAAATATTCGTAGGCCTGATGCTTTAAATGCCCTAATTCCTCAAAATATAAATTGGTTCGTCAATTCCTTAGCAGATGCAGGAATAGGCGTGAATGGTCTATTTTATGTTTGGTTGTTTAGCAGTTTACGCTCCAGCATTCTAGATAAATGGTCTTGGAAAGAAGTAATTATTTTAGCTAGCTTTTTCCTTTTACAAAATTTGGTAGTAGAATTGTATATTTATCAAGCTCAATTAGCTGCGGGGTATCAACTATCATGGGCTCCATTAGCTCCGATTGGTCCTTGGTGGAATCCTGTCTTGTTTAGTATTGCTGGCAAATCAGTGCATTTACATACGCAATTGCCTTGGTTAATCATGACTCCTTTGTTTTATTGGTATGCTAGGAAATTGAAGAAGGGCGATATGAGCACCAAAGGAAAATAAAATGAGTGTAAAACAAACTAGGGGGAGCAGAATTATCAATCAGATCAGATTGAACGAGAGCGTCTGATCTGATGACTCCAAAGTCATCTGATCAGTTGTTTATCTATCCCCAAATGTTCTACACTCAAATAAAATAGAATTTGTTTACAGTCCTTTAATTTACTCAAATCTACTTGGAGAAAAAATGAAACAGTACAAGATTAAAAAACATACATTTTATAAATCATCGAAAGGGGCTATTTTAGCCAATTTAGGTGTTTATTTATCTATTAGTCTATTTGTCTTATTTCTAATATACTTCAATTCAGATAACGAACCTATAGATTGGAATAAACTCCTGTTTATTTTTTGGCTAATTTTTTCTAGCCTCCTTTTCAATATTATTCGAATTATCATAAAACAAAAGACAATTTTTAAAAATTATAAATTAAGCTTTGATGACGATTCTATAATTTCCGAACAACAGGATGTGGATACCATTAAAATCCCTAACCATAGAATTTCAGTAATTAGAAAAACCCTAGCTGGTACAATTGTTATAATTGCAAAAAAAGAAAAAACCCAAAAGGTTATCACTGTTCCTTCTGAAATTGAAAAGTATGAAGAAGTCTTAGAACTACTTGAATCTATAAAACCAATTTCAGATTGAGTCTCCAGATATTCCATTCGTTTCTATTGCTAAAACTTCTTATGCTCCAGAATGGGATTTGCCGATTTACAAAGTATTTTCCAGAGCACCTTTAGACGATTCGTTTTTCGATCAAACTTTTAAAAATAGAAAAGG
>CAYOBX010000542.1:0-4105 GCA_964402245.1 uncultured Saprospiraceae bacterium
GGGAAAAAATCGGGATTACTCGCTATGCTTGAATAAGAAACTAAATAAGGGAAACCTAAGCCCTGACCGCTATTCTATACCCTTTGCTTGCAACAACTCCAATCCAGAAGAGGATCGCTTAATAAAACCCATCCAAGTCTCCTCATTAGAATCTGCTTGAAGATCAAGGAATTTTTGGTATTCTTTTCCTTGTAAATGAATGCCCAAAAACGCCGTAACAAAATGTTGATTGATATTATTAATACGACGCTGATCCCAAGCTGGCTCTGCATATCTATAGTATTCATCAATATGCAAACCTGGTGCTAATGCCGCAGAGGGTGGTGGATTCGGAGCCACATTATGTCTAGCATTTTTATACGTCAATAAATACCGATCCGCATTGATTGCGCCATCATAAATGGCTTTGATACCAGTTTCGTAACCAGAAATATCATCTTGACTACCTGCAATAAAAAAGGTCGGCGTTTTTAAACCTTTCAGACCTTCTGCATCCCAAACCTTTTCTCGCATGCCCCAAGGTGCGAATGCTACTACGGCTTTGATTCTATCATCCATACTTTTCAAATAATCGGCATTGCCATTACCTCTTGTCGATAAAGCTTTACTACCTCCAGTCATCTTTTCAAAAAAACCGATTGCACCTGCACTATAGCCAGCGCCTGCTACATTCAAAACTCCATAGCCTCCCATAGAATAGCCAACAATTCCTGTATTATTAGCATCTAATAAACCTGCTAAAAAATGTTCTGAATTAACCGCACTTAATAGTGCCATTTCTTCCAAAACAAACAAGACATCCTTAGAGCGATTCAATAATGTACTCTGAAAAGGAGCAGCATCTCTAAAGGTTGATTCGGTATGGTCTATAGCTACCACCACATATCCTTTAGATGCCAAATTCTCTGTCAAATAGGTCATCAAATATCGAGAACCCACATACCCATGTGACACAATCACCAATGGAAATGGCCTGTCTGTCATCTTAGGTGTAGCATCTCGTACCGCCCTACCCGGGAAGCTAAAAGGAATCAAGGGGCGTTCAGGGTTATTGGCCGTACCCATGACTTCTTCGTATTTCACTAAGGGTATCCTATCTGCTTCTATCTTTGCTGGATACCATACCTCTACCGTGATTTTTCGATCGTATATTGGATCAACTCCTTCTTTGGAATTGAGCACATCTACTTGTCCTTTATTGACTAATTGCATAGTGCGTACGCCTATCTTATGTGCGCCACGAACGGATAGTTCCGGTGCATCGGGTAGTGCGTCTCCATATACAAAAGGAGTGGCTTTATTTTGTGCCTTGAGGGAAATGGATAATAATAAACTTATCACAATGCTTAAAAGAGGAGTAAACTTCATTGAATATAGGAATGTGCGATCTGATCGTTCTAAACGATCTGACCGCTTGTAAAGCGGATGGGCTGCTGAGACCAAAATAATCTCGCCCAAATGACGGATTTATTCTTTCGTCGTTACTAAGTATTTTTCTTGAAAAAAGCGGATTAGCAATCCGCCTTACCATGGCAGTCAACATCATAAATCTGACCCCTGACAGCGCAGCGATCTGACCTCTGACTTCTTCCTTACGCTAACTCCGCTCCAACCCGTTCCAACAATCGTTTAGTAGCCATAATACCATCAGGTTCAGATAGCTTCTTCCCTTCATACTCAATATCAATATACCCCGTATAGCCAGCGTCTTTGACAATCGTCAGCATTTTTTTATAGTCCGTATGAATCTCATTGCCATCGGCATCAAAATCATGCGTTTTAGCACTCACGCCTTTGGCAAAAGGCATTAACTCCGCAGTTCCTTTATAGCGATCATATTCATCCATACAACCATCAGGGCCTCGCTCCATACAGAAATTTCCAAAGTCAGGCAAAGTACCGCAATAAGGATTATTGACTTGACTAATAACTGAAGCTAACCATGCGCCATTAGAAGAATAACTTCCATGATTCTCAACAATCACATTTATTTTCTCTTGCTGACCAATAGCAGATAAGGTACCCAATCCATCTACGGCTGCTGCTTTCACTTCCTCGGCTGTTCCTTTCCCTGCTGCATTGACCCGTATCGCATGGCAACCCAATATTTGTGCAGCTTCTAGCCAAGGCTTATGATTCTCCACTGCTGCCTGTCGCTTAGCCGCATCTTGATCGCCTAGATCGCCCAAGGCATCACACATAATCAATACCGCTTTCACGCCTTCTCCATCGCAGCGATTTCTATAATCTTTCCAATAGGCCGTATCCTTTGCTTTACTGAAATAGAAAGTGTTGACCAGTTCGATAGCATCCACTCCAAAGTCTTTCTTTGCAATGGTCGGAAAATCAATCGGTTTTAAATGACCTTGTAATAGGGAATCAGGGTCCGTCATTAGCATCTTACCGAACTTAGCAAAGTCTCCACTTTTTAAAATATCCCCAAAAAAGGAATTATGTAAAGACCATTGTGCTAAAGAGATTTTGAAAAAGGGTTCTTTGTTGGTAACCATATCTTTTACTACTTTTTTGGTGGTGGATTCATTGGAATTGGTACAAGAAAAGGTACTGGCACTCATACCTAATAAACTCCAGGCAGCCAGTCCTTTGATGGTATTTCGTCTTGAATTTTTCATTTTGTTTGGATTACGTTTTATAAAAATATTGATGCCACATAAAGGTAAAAAATATATGGAGAAAAGGAGAATAGCGTTTATTTTTAAAAAAAAATTAAAATTATTGAACACAGAGCACACAGAGATAAAATAGCTCTGTGTGCTCTGTGTCTCTGTGTTCAATAATTCCCAAAAAAACGATATAAATAGTCGCTTTCCCCCTACACTTTTCATACCTTTGCGAAAATTCGCTGGATGGTATATCGTCAACTTAGAGATATACCGATGAAGGGTTTTTTATAAAAATGAATTTTATCGAAATCCTGTAGCACGAAATTCATTCTGTTCACCTTTAAAGCGCAGCGCAGATAGCGCTATTATATATCTGCGCTGCGCTCGATAATGGTACGGAATGAATTCCATGCTACAGACTGGTGTTACCCGCGTTCCGCCAACGCGTAATCAAATCCAATTCCTAAAACAATATAAAGTAGCGGTTACTTAATACCTACTACCTTTTACCTATTACTTAAAAAATATGGCAAGTACAAAAATGTGGACTGGGTCCGATAAATATCTATGTGACAGTGAATTAGCACAAGCCTTTCACATGGCTCGTGTATTGGGAATGCCCCTTTTAATGGAGGGAGAGCCAGGTACAGGAAAGACAGAATTACCGATACAATTTGCAGCAGATACGGATACGGAGTTGTTCGTTTTTCCAGTAGGATCAAAGAGTACCGTAGATCAGTTTGTTGCTAAATTCGACCACGTAAAGTATCTCAGAGATTCTCAAATAGAGGTATTAAACTTACAACGGGCGGATAAGGATATGAAATCTAAATTGAGTACTGGTGGCAGAAGTACCGAAAGATTAGATGACTATGTGATGCTAGGTGCAGGGGCAAAAGCCTATTCCAAGCCACATTCTGTTTTATTAATAGATGAAATAGATAAGGCACCTAGAGAATTTCCGAATGATTTACTCTACGCCTTAAGTCATAGAAAATTTATTCTTCCAGAATCTGGCAAAGAGATTTCTATTAGCGAAGAAGATATGCCAACGATTGTGATCACTAGTAATAGAGAACAAGAGTTGCCAACAGCATTCAAAGGCAGATGTGTTTATCACTATATCACATTCCCTGAACCAGAATTGATGCTAGAGATCGTCAATAAGCATTATCCAAAAGCAAATGCAGATTTGGTACAGAAATGTATAAAAATATTCTACCAATTAAGAGACCTAGGATTAGAACGAGCACCTTCTACTAGAGAATTATTAAACTGGTTGAAGTACCTAAATACTTTTGAAAAGAACGAAGCGATTACTAAAATTGAAAAATTACAAGGTATGGGGGTGTTGATTAAAACACAGACGGATATGAAGAAGGTGTTGCGGAGTTCTAGTACGCTTAAGGTTTAATGATGAATGAGAAATGATGAATGAGAAATGATGAATGAGAAATGATGAATGAGAAATGATGAATGAG
>CAYOBX010000543.1:0-4079 GCA_964402245.1 uncultured Saprospiraceae bacterium
GAATATCTTACACGATGGTGCTAATCCTATGAATCCTGCTTTAAGAGTTAATGAAAATGGAAATGTGGGAATCGGGACAACTGTCCCATCTTCTAGATTAGAGGTCAATGGTCGAACAAGAACAACTAGTTTACAGGTAACTGCTGGAGCAGTCACTGGAGCAGTGCTTACTTCTGATGGCGAAGGAAATGCTACTTGGCAAATACCTACTACAACTGGTGGCGGGGCTACAAGCGGTAGTACTAATTGGATAGATAGTGGAAATAATATTATTTCTAATAATTCTGGAAATGTCGGAATTGGTACAGCTAGCCCAGGCGCACGCCTTATGGTAGTAGCTAATGCAGGAGCACCTGCATTTAATGTATTAAATGATGGCAACAACCCAATGAATCCTGCATTGAGAGTGAATGATAATGGACGAGTTGGTATTGGGACAACTGCTCCTGGTGCTAGATTTATGGTAATAGGAGAAGCTGGCGCACCAACAATGAATATTTTACACGACGGAGCTAATCCTATGAATCCTGCTTTAAGAGTTAATGAAAATGGACGAGTGGGTGTTGGTACGACTGCCCCTGGTGCTAGATTTATGGTTGTCGGAGAGGGTACAACAAATGGTACAGCAGCAGTGAATATTGCGAATGCAGCTGGTAGTTCTCTATTCCATATTAAAGATGACGGTCGAACAGGTGTCGGGACAAGTTCTCCTGGAGCAAGATTTATGGTAACGGCATTAGGTAACAATAGCAGCACTTTTGCTATGAATATTGCCAATAGTATGAATCAAACGATGTTAGCAGTAAGAGATGATGGACGAGTCGGAGTAGGTACGCTTTCTCCTGGTGCAAAGTTCATGGTCGTTGGAGAAGCAGGCGCACCCGCTATGAATATTTTACATGATGCAGCCAATTCTATGAATCCTGCATTAAGAGTCAATGATAATGGACGAGTAGGTATTGGGACAACTTCGCCTGGCGCAAGATTTATGGTCGTAGGAGAAGCGGGCGCACCAGCAATGAATATTTTACATGATGCAGCCAACTCCATGAATCCTGCATTAAGAGTCAATGATAATGGACGAGTCGGCATTGGTACAACTTCGCCTGGCGCAAGATTTATGGTCGTAGGAGAAGCGGGCGCACCAGCAATGAATATTTTACATGATGGTGCCAACCCTATGAATCCTGCTTTAAGAGTCAATGACAATGGAAATGTAGGTATTGGTACGACTACCCCATCTTACCGATTAGATGTAGACGGAGATATTAATGCTTCTGGTGTATTAAGAGTAAACGGAATGATGGTCGCTTCTGATAGAAGATATAAAACCAATATCATGAGCCTTTCCAATAGCTTGGCTATTCTTAACCAATTGAGAGGAACTAGCTATTTATTAAAAGATAAGGAAGTAGCTACAGATGAGCAATTTGGTTTTATCGCGCAAGAAATAGAAACGATCCTTCCTAACTTGGTAATGACCGATCAAGAAGGATATAAGGCGGTTAACTATATTGGGTTAATTCCTGTATTAACAGAAGGTATTAAAGCGCAACAAGATTTAATTGAACAACAAGCAGATAAACTAAAGCAGCAAGCACAAGAAATGGCCATCCTTAAAAATCGACTGGCAAAGATTGAAGCTGCTTTAGATATAAAGTAATGTTTGGAAACTGGTGTGATACGCCGGTGTGATTTACTAGTTAGGGGAGCTTATTTAGGCTTGCTCCTCTAATTTTTTAAACTAAGTAAAAAAATTTATATCCATGAAACATACTTTATTTATCTTCTTTTTATGCCTCTGCTACTTCTTAGAATTACCCTATGGAACTGCACAATTGCATGTTCAAGGATTATTACATGTTCAAGGGGAAGCATTGGTTTTTGTAGAACCTGATATACTTATTGAAACGGCAGATGGTGTTGTTGAAAACAACGGAACTATAGTGGCAGAAGGGAATGTTACAAAAGAGTCAACAGCTTCCTATCTATCCAATAGTACCGCAGGAAATAGAAAATTAATTCTTTCAGGAGCAAGTCCAATTCAACGGATCACAGGTGATTTTACAGGAGCACAAAGCTTCTATGAATTATCAATTGATAAGGAAGAAGGAATGGTAGAGCTGAATAGTACTATTGAAGTCAGTCAGTTTTTCAATCTAGCTCAAGGAAAACTTCGCACTGATATTGATAGTGGAACTCAAGCGGCTGATTACCAATATGAGCTGTATATCAACAATCCTTCTCCAAATGCTTTGTCTGGTAACGTTTCTGTTGCTGGTAGTAGAAATTTCGTGGAAGGAAGATTGAGAAGGAGCGTAGCGGGAACAGGTACTTATAGTTTTCCTGTTGGCCTAACAGAAAACAATCCTTTCTCTGTCACTTTTAATCAACCCGCAGAACTATCTGATATTACAGCTAGTTTAGAAACGGGTACTAGTACGCCCCTCGGAATGAGTTTTTCTTGTCCCACTACTACAACCAACACTGTTGATTGTGTTGTTGGCAGATGGAATGTGCAAGCAACTGCTGCTAATTACGATTATGACATTCAGTTTTCTCCTAGTCCATCCTTATTACAAAATTGTCCAGATGCCAATGCTTTCTTCGTATCAAAGAATGGCAGCTTCGACTGTAATGTAGATGACAATATTAGCAATGGTATTAGTAGTGCTCAAACAGGTGGTTTTGGATTATTTGATCTACCTGCAGCTATGTCTTCTTCTACAGCAAATACAGATTGTCTTCCTCCTATACCAACAGTAATCCCTCAGGGGAATGGAAGAGTAAATATTGAATGGGATCCAGTAGCTGGTGCCGTTCGTTATTTGTTACAAGTACGTATAAAAGGAATGACTACTTGGCTAATTAATTTTGAGACCAAACGAACTAGATTATTTGTTACAGGTCCTACTCGGTTAGATTTAGAATATCGTCTCCAATCTTTCTGCGCTGGAGGAGCGGAATCTGAATTTACGGAAATCTTTCAATTTAATACAAGAGGTGGAAATCTAACTAGTGCTTCTTCTAGGAGTGCTAACAATAGTACTATTGACATTGATATTGCCAATTTTCTAAGTGAAGCCACTGTTTTTCCAAATCCTATTTCCGATCAATTGCATGTCACTTACACTGCTATCACTAATGATGCAATCTTGTTGGTACATCATGTAAATGGACAATTGATTCATCAATCGACTTTAGCAAAAGATCAACCTGTTCATACGATAGATGCTAATGAATGGGAAGGAGGTTTCTATATACTTAGTATTAAGGAGAAAGGCCAAGCACTGGTTAGTAAAAAAATTACTAAGTAACGACGAAATAATAAGTTGGGCAATCTGGTTCTAATTATTTTTCAGTCTAAGGAATTTAAAAAATTAGTTCCTAGCAGGGCTACGGACTCATTTTTTAAGTTTCTTAGACTGGAAAAGAATAGAAGAAGATGCTCAAGTTATTGTTTTGTCGTTACTTAGATAACTAGGTAAATCATTCGATTTATTTTTTAACTAAATTATAAAAGGCTTGATGGCTATGCCATCAAGCCTTTTACACGTAGCTCAAGCTGGAAGCTTAAGCTACGTATCCATATGCTGACGAAGGAGCAAAATCGCTTCTTTATTATCAGTAGCTAAGGCCACGGAGATCGCATTTACCTTTTCCCAATCTTCTTTCAACTGCGGATCTGCCCCTTTTTCTAATAACAATTTAGCAATATCTAAATGATTAAAGCGTATGCTTTCTACTAAAGGTAATGCCATAAACTCTGGATGCTGATGGTTAGGATCAACTCCTGTCTGGAGATAGTAGTCTACTAAATCTATATCTCCTTTTTGGATACCTTGAAACATATCTTTCCAATTTCCTGCTGACATAGTAATAGGTAATAAGTAATAGGTAATAATGCGAATAACGGGTTAAATCTTACTATTGATAAGCGATTACGTTTACTAAACTTCTAAAGTTTAGTAAACGTCCATCCTAACCAACTGATTTTCAATATCCATCTAAATTTAGCCCGTTATTCGCATTAATAAGTAAGTGATGCGAATATAACGGGTTAAATTCAAAGAGTTCTT
>CAYOBX010000544.1:0-4066 GCA_964402245.1 uncultured Saprospiraceae bacterium
ACTTCGATGCAGTAGGATAATCGTATAGCATCGAGGTTACAAACCTCGACGATCTTAGGTTACGTTTAATTCTTTTTATTAGGTTGGTGATCATTATCAATTCCATTTTCTACTTTAAAAAACGGAATAGCAAAAAATCCAGTATCATCCAAATCGGTTTTCACTACAATGTTTAATAGATGTTTTCCAAAACTTAGATTATCAATATTAATAAATGTTAGTAATCCCTTTTCATTTTGATTAGGATGTTGGTAAAATAAAAAATCATTTGATATCAATTTTGTAGAGTCAATTGATATGCTGTATAGTTTTGAAATACAGTCTATAGGGACTTCAATAGTATCTTTTGTTAATCCACTTCCCACTCGAATATTAAAAATTTGAAAGGGATTAATTTCTAACTTCCAATCATCACTTATTGTGTAACTTGGACATAATGTTTTTATTATTTTCTTAGTCTTATCATCTTCCTCATATTTAAGAAAAAGCTGAATTGGTTCATTATTAAATTTAACTTTATTAATAGAGGCGTAATTAATTTGCTGCTTTTCTCTTAGAGAATCATAATATTGGGGATCTATCCAGTTTTTATTATAACTTTTTTCTGGTAAATAACTGCGTTTTTCAAAATTTATTCCTGTTTGAAGGAAGGTTAATAAAATCATATAAGGGATCATTGCAATCATATACATCCTACCAAGAGAATTATTAATGAATGTATAATGCAATGGTCTATACAGAAAGGAAAGACTTATGAAATTGTATATTCTGTAAAATGGATAAAAGACTTTGTTCGTCCATTTATTCTTTTTAAAGAAACCAATAAAGATGAAATCTATTAAGTTTAGTATCCCAGATAGGATTAGGATTGATTTAATAAAAATCAAAAAATATTGGACGAAATCTATTTCGATATATTCGATATATTCGATAATATAGTTTAGAAGTAAGTATAGCAAAGCAAATACCCAAAAGGAAAGAAAGTGAAAAATCATCAAGAAAGAATAACTGAATATTATACTTGATATTCTCTCTAGCCTTTCTATATATAGATCAAAATCTAAATTCTCTTCATTTAGTATGGAATGATATAATATTGAATACGAATTATATTTTGATTTATTTTTTACGGACAAATATCTTAAACCAATACAACCAATCCACAATCCTCTTATGCAAATATGTATGACGAGGTTTGATTTAATAAAAAGGAATATAGTAATTAAGAATTTAAATACAATTATTATTGAAATATTGTTAGGATACTTTTCAATTATCGCACGTAAATCACTATCAAGGCTAGTAATTATGACCAAGACTATACTAGATAATATAAGCTCTAATTGCCAACTTTCTTGTGCAAGATTGTCTAGCCATTTATTATAGTTTTTATTTGATTCTTTCAATTTATTGATTTATTCTTTATCAATTAATCTTATTCAATTCACTGAGCAGGATATATATTTTCTGTCATTGATAATGAGAGCATTATTAGAGTAATTACTCCCATAATCGTAGTAATTATTCCAATTTTTTTAGACTTAGTCCAACCTGATAAGGAAACTACTATACAAAGTGCTAAAACCCCAATAAAGAAACTAGGTCCACCTATCCTATTCGGTATGTCAAAGTTTCTTGGAGTTACTTCCACAGAATAGCCTTCTGTTGTAATCATTCTACAATGTAATGATATTAGAAGATTTCTACTAATCTAATTGCATAATTAAAGTTTCTTATAGAATACACCTAATTATTTATCTATAGCATTCACTCCTCCAACAAATCAGGCCGACGCTCCTGCGTCCGCTTCAAAGCCTGCTCATCTCGCCAAGCCTCAATCTTAGCAAAATGCCCACTCAAAAGTACATCAGGCACTATATTTCCTCTAAAATCAGCAGGGCGAGTATAGACAGGAGGCGCGAGCAGATCATCTTGAAAGGAATCAAATAAAGCCGAAGTTTCATCATTTAGCACCCCAGGAATTAAACGACCAATAGAATCGACTAAAACGGCAGCAGGTAATTCCCCGCCCGATAAAACAAAATCTCCAATAGAAATTTCTAAGGTAATATACTCCTGACGGATTCGTTCATCCACTCCCTTATAATGGCCACATAAGAATAAAAGATTATTCTTTAAGGAGAGTCGATTGGACATAGATTGATTCAGTCGAATACCATCTGGAGTTAAATAGATAATGTCATCATAAGTTCGTTCCTTCATCAAATCATCAAAACAATTGGCAATAGGTTCTGCCATCATGACCATACCAGCCCCTCCGCCATATTGCATATCATCTAATTGCCGATGCTTGCCAATGCCATACTCCCGAAGGTTGTGCACCTGCACTTCTAACAATCCTTTTTCTTGCGCCCGTTTCATAATGGAATGCTGTAAAGGGCTTTCCAATAGCTCTGGTAAGGCGGATACAATGTCTATTCTCATAACTGCAAAATTAGTAAATTCTTAATGAGTAGATTAGAAAATGATTAAATGAGTAAATTGGGCTGCAGTTCTTTGTTTAAGGAACGGGAGATAAATAATGCCTAATGTTATTAAATAATTAAATTTCAAAATAATACTCTAAGAACACCAATAATTTTTTAACTTGTACGGAAATCATCGTTTATAGCCTACTTTATTCACATTATACAACATATTTGAGGGTTGTATGAAGCTTGGTTTATGGAATTATTTCCATAGTAAAGCCGTTATAAAGAATAGGATTCATTCATTACAAAACTAATCTTATGGAACTAGGGAAATGGCGAAAATTAAATGGTGACAAAATCGAACTACCGATCAAAGAAGCAGTAGAAAAAACGATTATCAGAGAAACAGATGCGGGTCATAAATTAAAGGTTTGTATCGGTACCGACTCTCAGGTACGGGGAGAAGTTACAGAATTTGCTACCGTAATCGTTTTTTTAAGAGAGAAAAAAGGTGGTTTTATGTATATTAGTAATTACAAGACCACCAAGAGCATGAAAATCAAAGAACGGATGATTACGGAGGTAGCCAAATCTATTGAAGTTGCTTATGGGCTTTGTGATTTACTGGATACCTATAGTGTAGAATTGGAAGTGCATGCGGATATTAATACTGACCCTTCTTTCCAATCCAATGTGGCCTTACGCGAAGCGATGGGCTATATTTTAGGGATGGGTTTTGTTTTCAAAGCAAAACCTGATGCTTTTGCTAGTACTTATTGTGCGGATAAAGTCGTGTAATAGGAATCAGGGGTGAGGAGTCAGGGGTCAGGCTTATGATGTTGACCGGCTACCCATCTATAATTGAACGCAGAGATGCAAAGATGCAGAGACTTATTCTATCTCTTTTACAACGTTAGGTGGGTAGCCTTTTAGACAAGCTCTAATAGCGCAACGGCCTCCTGACTCCTGACTCCTAAAAGAAACTCCTACCTTTGCCTCATGAATTTCCTAGCCCATCTATTTCTATCCTGCCAAGACGACGATTTACTAATCGGTAATTTTATAGCGGATTCCATTCGCAATAAAGAGGTGGCTAAGTATAGCCCTGCTATTCAAAAAGGCATTCTTCTTCATAGAAAAATTGATAGCTATACCGACCAACATCCAATGGTTAAGAGAAGCACCCAACGCCTGCATCCCCATCATGGAAAATATGCACCTGTAGTGGTCGATATTTTATTTGATTATGTGCTGTCTCATAATTGGGATAGGTATAGCAGCGAACCGCTTACGCTTTTTTCTAAGAAAGTTTATTGGAAATTAGAACAACGAGTAGCAGACTTGCCGCTCAAACTACAACGAAGAGTGCCTTCAATGATTAAACATGATTGGTTGATGAATTATGGAAAGGAGGAGGGCTTACGATATGTTTTTGAAACGATGGAAAAACGGGCTAGTTTTCCTACTAATTTTGATAAAGCAGTGGATCATTTATTTCAAGATTATGCCGCTTTTGAAGAGGATTTTAATCTTTTTTTCCCAGATGTAATAGAAATGGTGAATGAGTTTTGTGACTGCAAGTAACACGGAATTCATTCCGTAATCAGTAACACGGAATTTATTCCGTAATCAGT
>CAYOBX010000545.1:0-4065 GCA_964402245.1 uncultured Saprospiraceae bacterium
AAAAATATTGTGATTATTCGTTTGCCCTATTGCGAATCTAGATTTTGAAGTTGTTTAAGAATGTAGACTGAAGTTAGTTGTAAGTGCTTGATTGCTAGGACACAGCCTTTTTTAATTTTCGTAGCCATAGCTACGGGAATTAAAAAAGGCGAAGTCATTAGCGATCAATGACTTGTAAATAAATCGGTTATACATTTTTAAACAACTTCTTTAATAACAGGGTGAAGATAAGTTTTATATAGGAAAAAATTAAATTAAATAACAACATACAATCATATGTAATGAAACTATTTCCTTTTTGTCCTAGAAAATAGTGTAACTTTTTGATTGAAAATAAAACCAATAATCACTCCGACCCAAGAATTGTAGGAATGTAAATGGTCATAATATTCTGGTGCGATTCTCTTTAACTCTGGCAATCGACTACCAGGGATAGTCGGAAAGTCATGATGCTCGTTATGATAGCCCACATTGAAGGTTATCTTGTTCAAAGGACCATAGTAAGAGTAGGTTTCTTGCCCTTCTTCAAAAACATAATGTTCTGATATAAAATGGCCTGCGGTAGGGTGGATACTACCTGCAAAAAATAGAGATAATAATAAGAATAAAGTACCTTCCCAACCTGCGAATGGTATAAATATAGCCATTGCCAATACTTGAAAAACGATATTGTAGATTTGCCATTTCTCCAATTTTATAGGTTTAACGAATATCGGACGAAAAGCATAGGCAAATATTTGATTTAAGAACCAAAACATCTTTCCTATAACACCTTTAAAGGTATTTGCTTCTGCAACGGTTGGAATATCCACATCAATTCCATCCTTCCCTTGATCCCAGTGATGCAAAGAATGATAAACTTGAAAGGACATAGCATAGGGAACAACTATTGGAAGATTGGCGATCAAGGCTAATATATTATTCTTCTTTTTTGATTTAAAAGCAAGATTGTGCGTAATCTCATGGATCGCTAGTAATAGAGCAGAAGCAATGGTAGCTCCAACTATATAAGTAACCAATAAGAAGGGCAACCAAGATAGCTGATGAATATTTAAAGCAATAAGCATTTGAATCAACACAATGGCTATTGTGACGTATTTCAATTTAGGATTGACTCCAAATAGTTCTTTTACCTCAGGATGAGCCGCCAATATTTCTTTCCGTCTTTGAAAATGGGGCTCTCTATCATCTGCCCAATAAAAATCATCTGCTGTTTTAGTCTGTGTACTCATAAATTTTTACTTCTTTATTTTGAAGCGCAAATATCTTACAATTAATGTAATCTTTGAAATTTTTGACAAATTTATCCATCCCGCTGTCAAAGTCTAGTAGTCAACATCATAAATCTGACCCCTGACAGCGAAGCGATCTGACCTCTGACTTCTTTTTAAACTGCAAGTATTTCCACTTCTACAGGTACACCATTAACAGCAGCATTTCCAGAAAGTTCATCTATAAATTGTTCGTCTGTCAGATCATTTACACTAACGCCAGGATGTGCTTCTGCAATATCCAACTGAATTCCTTTTCGGTGATGTCCCCAACCGTGAGGAATACTTACTACGCCTTCCATTATTTCTTCGGATATTTCTACCGCAATAGCTACTTCTCCTATTCTAGACTTCACCTTTACTTGATCTCCATTAGACAAGGTTCTTTCCTGTGCATCTTTAGGATGCATTAATAAAGTACAACGATCTCGACCTTTCACCAATCGCTGACTATTATGCATCCAAGAATTATTACTTCTTAAATGCCTACGACCTACTAGAAGTAGTTGATCACTAGGATCACTGGCGTTGGCCAATCTTTCTAAATCTTTTTCAAAAATTTCTGGAATTAGATGAATCGTTCTATCAAGGGTATGTAAGCGTTCTGGAAATCTTGTTTTTAGAGGTCCTAAATCAATCCCATGCGGATGCTCCATTAATGTTTTTAGCGTCAAATCATAGCCTCCTTTTCGCAGGCCACCATCTATCATCATTTCTGGAGTTAGTTGGTAAGACTGTTCTATTCTTTGACGTTGCTCTGTATCTTCTGGTAAATTGTCTGCTTGTAATCTTTTAGTTAATTCTGTGAAAATTTCATAGTCATACTTGGCATCAGCAGATTTTTCAAAAATAGGAGGAGAGAATTTTGTTGTATTCCGAATAGCCAATTGATGAAAAGCTATATCATAATGCGGCACTTCTAAACCAGTGGCTGGCGGCAAAATTATATCCGCATGTCGAGTCGTTTCATTTAAATAAATATCAATGGATACCATAAATTCCAACTGTTCAAAGGCTTCATCCAATTTAATGCCATTTGGTACGGACAAGACTGGATTGCCACAAGAGGTAACCATTGCTTTGATCTGCCCTTTTCCAGGCGTCAATATTTCTTCTGCTAAGGTAACCGAAGGCAACTCCCCTCCAAACTCTGGTAATTTTCTCACTCGACTCGTCCATCTATTAAATCGAATTTTTCCCTTTGGCTTATTGCCTATGGCATCGAATGCGGGTGTTGGAAACATCATCCCTCCAGGCACATCCATATTCCCTGTAATGATATTAAAGCAGTTTAATAGCCAATGACTTAATCCGCCAAATTCAACAACGGATACACCCAAGCGACCATAAAAAATACCTGCTTTTGCTTTGGTGAATTCTTTAGTTAAAGTACGGATTACTTCTTCACTAATGCCTGTTTTAGCACTAGCCATTTCTATGGTATAGGGTGCTACTAAGGACTTTAATTGTGCTATATCTTCTACTTCAATGCACGATTCTAGATGTTTTAAGTCTACCCAGTTTTTTTCAAAGACCTCTCTAATCATGGCAATTAACAGCCATACATCTGTTCCTGGTTTTATAAAAATATGTTGGTCCGCTTTAGCAGAGGTTTCGGTATACCTTGGATCAATAGTCACCACTTTACCGCCTCTTTCTCGAATCGCTCTCATTCTTTTGGCAACATCTGGAGCGGTCATAATACTACCATTAGACACTAATGGATTGCCTCCCATAATCACCCAATAATCCGTATGATCTATATCGGGTATAGGCAACAAACTAGGATGCCCAAACATATACATACCTGCCAAGTGATGAGGCAATTGATCTACAGAGGTAGCAGAAAAACGATTTTTTGTTTGCAAAGCTCTAACGAAATTCGGAGAGAATAGGGTAGTACCCAAATTATGTACCGATGGGTTTCCTTGATATACGCCTACAGACTCTACACCATGCTTGGCTTGTATCGCCATTAATCGTTCGGCTACTTCATCGAAGGCTGCTTCCCAACTAATTTCTTCCCATCCATCTGCTGTCTTTTTAATCGGCTTTTTTAAGCGATTCGGATCTTCATAAATATCTTTCAAACCTAAAGCCTTCGGACAGATATGCCCTCTACTAAATGGATCTTCTTTATCTCCTCTAATGCTGATGACTTCTTTGTCTTGGACTTTAATTTCCAAGCCACACATAGCTTCACATAGATGGCAATTTCGGTATTTTGTTTGTATAGTCGACATGATAATTTATTTTAAAAAGGAATTTTTTAAGAAGTCAGAAGTCAGACCGTTCTAGATTAGCTTACGCTAACGGAACTGTCAGAAGTCAGATGTATGATGTTGACGCCTCGCTCGCATCTGACAGCGTAGCGATCTGACCTCTGACTTCTAATTTTCCGCTCCTAAAGTTATCAAAAAAAGAGGGTTATTGTATTTTTTTATATTTTTAATTTGAAAAAGCCTTTTATGCAACAAGAATGCGCTACTTGTAAACAGAAATTTACCTGCTCTATTGAGTCGCTAACAACTTGTTGGTGTACCAAATACCCTCCTATTCTAACTGTTGATGCAGAGAATGGTTGCCTTTGCCAAAGCTGTATGGATATCAAAATAAAGGCAGCAATAGAGCTATATGCCAGAGAAGTCAAGGAAGGTAAGCGAATTAATGAAGCACCCTCTTATGCTAAGGCGCATCAAAAAATGGAAGAAGGGCTTGATTATTATATTGAAAATGGATTGTTAGTGATGTCAAGCTGGTTTCATTTGAAGAGAGGGACATGTTGTGGAAGTGG
>CAYOBX010000546.1:0-4054 GCA_964402245.1 uncultured Saprospiraceae bacterium
TCTACATCTTCGTCGTTCTCGTTATAGATTCTACCTGAGATTTGAGCAGATCCAGTAGCCGTCGTACCACAGTCATTTTCAGTATCGATTACTTCTACATCTACTGTACAGAAGTCAAAGTTACCTGCCTCATCCTGAACAAATACCTGAACTTGGAAAGTAGTAGGTAGTGCATTTCCAGCACCGTCTCTTACTAAATCATCACATGTAATTGTTACACTTGTAGCCGTTGGAGCTACAGATGGATTTGGATCAGTAGCCAATGAAACAGATATAATAATATCTTCATTGTTGGTACAATTATCTGTTGTACTTTCTTCCTGAAGTAAGTCATTAGCCCAAATTTCTACAGCTCTTGCATCACCATTCATAATAACAGTATTTACACCCGTACAGAAAGGAGTAGGATTTTTTCTATCAGATACTGTGATGGCGATTTGGCTTGTAGTAGTGTTTCCACATCCGTCACTTACAGATATTGATGCAGTATGAACTCCTACTGGGAATACTCCATCGATAGATCCACTTGTACCTGACATATCTTCAGACCCATTCCCAAATATATCTACACTCCAAGAGTACGATAAGTCCATAGTACAGTTATCTGTAGCCGTTATATCCACATTAACATTACCTGTACAATCTTCATTGAAGGTATCAAAAAATTGATTTTCTGAAGTAGTAATTGTTGGAGGTGTATTATCTATGATATCTATAGTTTGAGTATATACGAAGTATCCATCTCCATCATCTTGAAATGTAAGTGCGTCGCCCACAACAGCGATACCTCCTGGAGTAGCAGTAGCTAAATCTACGTCAATACAGGTATTTCTTACAGTATAAGTTCTCACTAATCTGTTACAAGCACCTGACTGGATTACAAAAATTTGATCTTCGACATTGATTCCTACTTCTGCACAAGTTTCTCCTGATACAACTGGTTCACCTGCATTATCTACATTTACCATATCAGCACATCCTTCAATAGTAATATCTGCTGGGAATGTTACAAAGTAATCAAAGTCAGGCATGATAGTGATTGTCTGAGTACAAGTAGCTATTCCACTACTAGTGAAAGCAGTGAATTCTCTTTCGATTACCCCTTGTCCACAGTCAACATCAGTAACTGAAGTGTTACCAACAAAATTAATTCCACAGTTATCAGTTGCGTATCCGTCATTACCAGTAGCTGAAGTAGCATTCATTACTACATCACCAGTAAAGTCTACAGTGGTAGGGTCCATACAAGAAATAGTAATGTCCGCTGGGCAAACAAGTGTTGGTCCAGATTTATCTTCTACAGTTACAGTAACCCAACAAAGATTACTATTTCCAGCAGCATCTGTTACTCTCAATTCTACGATTACATCTTGGCCAGCGTCTCCACAATTAACATCTAAGCAATTCATAAAGTCGTCATCCGTATTCATTCTTCTAATCATTCTAGTTGCAATCCCACAGTTATCGGAGCTACCGCTATCTAAATTAATTGCACAAATACTAGCTGTTCCATCTAATGCATTCGTTAATGATACTGTAGTAAATTGATCACAAATAGCAACTGGTGCTGTATTATCTCTAATGTCATAATATACAGTACAAGGATCGGAAACATTTCCACACTCATCTGTAGCTACAAAATCTACTCTATAGTCGTTAAATGGAAGTGAAACATTTGCAGATAAATCTTGAACTTGAGATACTAAAACAAATCCAGTACCTGTCCCACCAGAAGTATAAATACTTGCAGAAAAACTTACCGGAGCGCTACAAAAATCAGTTGCATTTGGAGGAGTTAAAATTCCATCAAATCCGCACATAGCACTTGCGGAAGCAGTTGTATTTAGAACTATAGGATTGTCAAAACTTCCTCCAACTTCCATAGCAGTAGGGCAATTCTGAAATTCTGGGGCAACGCTATCATCTATAATTATGATTTGATCGAATCCATCAATAGTATTTACAATTGATCCTTCACACCAATCGATAACTGTAAATTCTCTAATATACTTTTGAGTCATTCCGCATAATTCCGCAACCAAGTTATCTTCAGAATTAACATTAAACCTACATACTGTATTGGTAGCATCTGTGATAGCTAAAAATTGTAAATCACCATCATCATCTACTAGAGTGAATTCTAAATCATTAGCGGTACTGTTATCATCAGCTGCTGCATATAATGGGTTATTGTAATGAGGAACAAATGTAGGATCTAGTTGTGCTAATGTAAGTGGATCTATAGCTGATCCACATTCTACTGTGATAGATGCTTGAGGTGGGTTTACTGCGGATGGTCTCCATGAATAGATATATTGTTGACAAGATGTAGATGAAAACCCATTTACATCGGTAGCCGTCCACATATTTACCGTTACATTATCAATAACAAATCCAGCGGCGATAAAAGCTGCAACATCTGGATCCAAAGCATCCAATGCTGGAAAAGTTATACCTGGAGATACCGTGAATGGAAGATCATCAAATAGATTACCATTTCCATCTGTATCAGGATTAACCATAGTACCTGGCAAATCAATATCGCCACATACGCCGAAGTTAAGAGTAACCATAGAGGTACTAGCTACACCTGTGCAATCTTCAAAAGTTGGATTGGTCGCAGGCACTGTTTCTCCACAGCTAACTAGTACAATCGGATTATCAATGGTACAAATAGGTGCAGATTTGTCTTCTGCATTTATTGTTCCCCAGCAGAAATTTCCTGAGGCATTATAGATTACCTTTACATCGTAAGTACCCGGTGCAGTTATTACATTACCAGTTTGCCCTACTATTTCTACAGAAAATTGAGAAAAGTCACTGCACGTTCCTGTTAATAAAATATCAGGTTGTACTGTAAAATTACATGTTGCATCTAAGGTTACATTAACTGCCCCCCTACATGCCAATGGGCAAGCTTGTGCGATTGCTCCAATTTGACTTACAAGAAGGAACAAAAACAGCAGTGAAATTTTCCCTAGTGATTTTGAGCTTCGCTTTTGCTTTTCAAAAGGTGAATTAATTTTTGAAGTAAAGGTCCCTTTTTGTTGTGAGTCGGGAACTGTAAAGTGCTTCATAATGATCATAATTTTAAGTGATATAAATAATTTAAGTTTCTACTTTTTATACCCCATGCAGCATATGCGCATTAATCTACCAGGTCAAAAAGTTGTATTAACTTTTTAACAATAAATCAAAGTACTAGTGAAGTGCTATACAAAAAGGTATAGGCAACATACACCAATGGCGTACTGCAACATGTTACCTGAAGGAGAAAGTCTTGAATACCAAAATGGCAAAAGTGCGGTGGCAGAAGCTCAACACATCCAATACTGATAATAGCCCAATCAGATAAGGGTTTATATAGGTCGGTTTATGAAATGAAGCTATTTCAGAATAAGAAATAACTATAGGCAGTCCATTGAGCTTTCGCCTAATGCACTTTAGTATTTTACTGGGAAAGAATTGGTGGGTTGCGTAAAAAGGAGGAAAAAGTCGAATATTTGTTACTCCTAGTGCAGAAAATAAAATATATAATGCTGACTATCAACTACTTATAAGTAATAAAAAAAAGATAAAAAAAGATAAAAAAATGGCTCACACTTACGAATGAGCCACTTTTATCAATGCTTTAGATAAATTCATGTTCCTAATATAGCACAGATAGACTAGTACTAAGGTGAAATGTCGTGGGAAATAATTCGTTGATAAGAATAAATGTTCGTGGTATGCTGTCGCCAGCACCGAATCAATAAATGGGAAAAAAGGGATTAAATAGATTGTTGTGTGAGCTTCTGCTAAAAAGTTAATACAAATTGCAATCTATTAATTGCAGCGCAAATATAGCTTTTTGTATCATATATTTTATACCATATTCGAGGTATTTCTTAACACTTGCGCCCTTTAATATTGTCAAATAGAATTATTTGGGGCCATCCCTGACGATTCGTGAAAAACGAATGTCAGGGTCGTTATGATACAGGGCTCGGTAGTCACCTCGGTCCTACGGACTAGGGAAAAAGCCCTACCCTTCCTCAGCACTTGTCCAAAAAAA
>CAYOBX010000547.1:0-4048 GCA_964402245.1 uncultured Saprospiraceae bacterium
AAGTAGTCAACAAATTGAAGATTTGATTGATGACATTCTAAAAGTAGAAGAAAACAGTCGAATCGAAGTACTTGTCCACGATAAATTCAAATATCCTGAACTGTATACCTTTGAGAAGGTACACCTCAATGATTCCAATAACTTAATGCAGCAATTGGAACGAGACGCGGAGACTAGAATATCTAAGGATGATTTAGAATGGCTGATGCAAGTAGAAACCACTATACTAGCGCATATTGGACTAGCGGGAGCATTTGCGTCAAAAGTTACGGTCTTGACAACTAACTATCCCTTCAAACCGTAACTTTTGAACGAAAAATCAGGTCTTAAAATCTTCAATAAAATAAGAACCATTTGGAATCACATGTTTGTAGGGCAGTAAAGAAATATGGGATAATGTCTCATCCTCGATAATTTCACCTCTACTCCGTAGGTCTTTGACAAGGTTGTTAATGTGGAGCGTATTATAATAAAGTACAGCATTTGATACCAAACTGAGACAACTTGCCTTGTTCATAATTGCGGCATAGTCACCAGTTGTAAATTCTCCTTGGTCAGCGAAGAAAACCCGACGAGGTAATTTGTGGCGATATTCTCCTTTGTTGAGTTGTAATTGAACGGTTCTTCTCAATTCAGGGTCAGTAATATAACGTAGGATATATTGGGTTTTGATGATTCTGCCGAGATTAATAAAGGCTTTGGTGAGCCTATCATTAGGTGAACTATTCATTAATCGCTCAACAATTACATGGGCTGGTGCTGTTTTCTTTTTTAGAGAAGAAGCCACTCTAATCATCATGTCCCATTGTTCTTCTACTATTTCTACATCTGCAGTTTTGTTTAGTAACGGGTTGAAAACGCCATAGTCTGTTTCCTTATCAACTTTGTAAAGTTGCTGGTCTTTTAAATCTCGAATTCTGGGCATAAAATAGTAGCCTAATAAATGGCATAAAGCAAATATAACCTCCGTGAACCCGTGTGTATCTGTTGTATGAGCCTTGATTTTTAGAATGGTGTTATTTTCCAGTAATCCGTCCAAAACATATAATGCTTCTCTAGGTCCACAAGAGATGGCTTGGGTATAAAAGACGGCATATTGGTCAGATACATGCGTATAAATACCAATGGCTTTTTCGTAATAACCATAGTATCGAGGATAGTAAGAAGCTAATAAACTACTGGCTCTAATACCAAATCTTTGTGCATCAGAAGAAGATATAGTGCCATCGCCATAAACACTACTCAATGGTAATTGGTGGTGTTGGTTAACGATTTGGGCATTGGCCGCTTTCAAAGTATCTTCTCTAATAAAATAGTGAAGTACATGACGAAGTTTATCCACGCTGGTATCTTTCATACTGGCACTCATAGCAACTACTCCAAGATTGGTAGCTTGAGAAACAATGGCTGCAATTAATGTTTTGTAAAACTGCTTAGGCTTACTAGCATGACCAGCAATAGGCTTAAAATGTTTGGTAAACCCAGTCATCTTGTCTACTTGCATTAATAATTCTTCGATGCGGATAAAAGGCATACTGGCATCAATAACCTTTTGTAGTTGCTTTACCTTTGGGTCTTCGGCTAATTTATCATCTCGTTTTAACTTTAATTTACCTTCGATAATAGTAGCAAAGTCATCGTCATTAAATTTACCCATAGCAGTTTTTACATTTTCATTAAACTGCTCGATTAAATCAGATTTGACTTCATCTTCCAAGGGTTGTTGCAGTTCTATATACGCCTCATCTTTGACGGCTTCCCAATTAGTTGCCGATAGGATTAATTCCCAAAAGGAGACGTGCTGTTTAGATTGCGCAAGGTATAGATTTCCTGCTCGAAGTGCATTTTTGATTGCTATTGCCAAACTAGTTTCCCAAGTATTTCTATTAATACTATCTGTTTCATCAGTCAATAGATGGCGGATATCAGAAGGTACAAAATCAGTTAGCGTATCATCTGGTAATCCTTTTAACTCGTCATTGTCTAGTCTCCTAACAATATTAATAGCTTTTAATAACCCTTCACTACCTTTTGCTGCAGCAAAAGGTAGTTTAAGAAACGATGAAAAATATTTTCTTAACGAGGGATAACGAGTAAGTAAGAAATGTCCATAACCCCTGTTGGTAAAATAAGTGAATGCCGCTACCAAATCATAATCTAATTGTAATCGTTCGGCATCTAGTTGCTTGACTAATACTTCTTTGGTTTGTTGAGCATCACTTAACCAAGTTAGTAGAAATTTGAAGGAAAACAATATGTTATTCATTGCCTTTTTATGCTTATTGCGACGTTTTCGGTGTTGCTTTTCATAAGTGTTTTTGGCATTTCTAACCATATCTGTCATATACTGGTCATGCAACTTGACCAGATAATCTAATACTTGTTTTCGAGATTCTAACAAAAAGCAAATCATTAAAGCATAGCGTTTCTGTTTATCAAACCGCTTTACATCAGTCGCATTGTACTTCTTTGCTAGTTTGTAGAGATATTCCTGAAAAGAGGGCTCGACTAGTTGTTCCTTTAATTCATCTATTCCTATTTCCACCAAACGGTTGTATTTAGAAAGATAATTTTGGAGTGTACTAATAGAAGCAGATGGAGGATACTGTTTTAGGTTGAAAAAGAAAGTACGCTGCTGGCCTTCGGATAGTTTTAGGATATCTTCTATTTGCTCGATAATTTGAGTGGGTAGTTTTTTATAAATCTTCTCAAAAATATTTACATGCTGTGCGGAGCAAATACGAGTGATAATCTTATCAATAGTGGAGGCTCCAGGTAAAAGCGTATAGCTGGTTAATAAATAGGCTTGAGCTTCTTCAAAGAGTTCATCAGGTAATTTGCCTTGCTTTACTTTTACTAAAATCCAATTTTCTAATTGCTTTTGAGCATCATCATCAAACTTATTGAATCCTAGGTAACTTAAAATATTCCTATGATACATCGAAGTAGTTGCTTTACGAGTAGATACTTCAACTGTTAAGTTAGCAGGAAGGCCAAGTTGTGTGTTCAGGTAGTTGATTATCTTAATGGACAAATCATTTATCCGCTGGAAAAATCTACCATACATTCTGATACAGCATAACTGAATAGCAAGGTATAAACGGACACTTTTCTTGTATTTTTTAATCTCAGTAATATCTGATGCTGACAATGTCCAATCCCTTACCATTTCTTCATCAGAAAAATTATCTGACAAATTTAATGGTTTATAACTTTTGTAGCGAGATGCAGAAGACCCTTTTTTACCCATGAGGTTCCAGCTATTATAATAAATGGTGAATAAAGAAAACGCAGGTATCCTTTACTTTGAAAATCAGTAAATAAAACCGTAAAGGAAGTTTCTTTACTAAATAAAAAACTCGTAAATTTATCAAAGTAAATTAACCCTTTACTCGACTAGTGTTTATTAACTAATATAATGCCATTATGCTGATTGGATATGCTAGAGTTTCCACCTTTGACCAAAATTTGGATTTACAGAAAGACGCTTTGACAAAAGAGGGATGTGAACGCATTATTGAGGAGACGGCTTCGGGAAAAAATACAGAACGACCAGGCTTGAATAGTATCAAAGAGATATTGAGAGCAGGTGATACATTAATTGTTTGGCGATTGGATAGGTTAGGCAGGTCACTTAAAGATTTAATTGAGTGGGTCAATTATCTCGACGATAAAGGAGTGGCTTTTAAAAGTTTACAAGAATCCATTGATACTTCTACTTCTACAGGAAAATTGATTTTTCATATTTTCGGTGCCCTTGCTGAATTTGAAAGGAATTTAATTAGGGAGAGAACACAGGCTGGTCTGATGGCAGCTCGTGCTAGAGGTAGATTAGGAGGTAGACCAAAATCATTAGATAAAGATAAACGACACGCAGTAGCTAAACTATATGAAGATGGAAAAATGCCGGTGATGGAGATTTGTCAGATGTTTAATATTTCTAAACCTACGCTTTATAAATATGTCAAGCAAGTGAAAGAAGGTTCGGGTATGAAGTAGTTACTTTTTTCAGGACCGTAACTTTTGACGCAAATGCTCCCGCTAGTCC
>CAYOBX010000548.1:0-4044 GCA_964402245.1 uncultured Saprospiraceae bacterium
TGAGGGCAAAAGAAGCCGTCCAAATGGTGGAGTTATTTTTTTGTCGTTACTTAACACACAATTAAAAACTACAAACCAATAAATTACTAGAATAATTATCGTACTATTTTAAATAAAACAAAATTTTTGCCTACCTTCATAATTAATATTTAGAGACCAACGGTTTATTCTGTCTATATCTCCTAATATTTCTAATGAGTAAATGAATAGAGGTGTCAATGAGTAAGTAATGGCATTCTTCAAATTTTAAGCGACATGTTTAAAAAAAATGCTTCCCAATTTATTCATTTTATCATTTTCTAATCTACTCATTACTATTTCTCCACCTTACAAAATACAATTATGGCAAAAATTGACCACCCACTATTTGGATATCTAGGAGCTTATTGGATTGAAGGTGTCCCTACTCCATTCTATAGTTTACACGAAGCGAAGGATTATCAATGGGCCAATGGCGGTATCGTATTAGATTGGAAAGGAAATGTGTTATATGAAGAGCCTATTCGGGAAGAAAAAGAATTGCCACAAGTTCCTGCTGAAGCTAGCGCAAGAGCTGGAATTAAAGCGGGTAGTAATTGGGGCTGGCTATCTCGTTTATTAGGAAATGCTTAGTTTAATGATGAATGATGAATGATGAATTACACTACCGGACATTTTATTAGAACAGAGAGAAGAGAAGCGAGAGTAGAGATGTATTTCGTTTGCAAACAATGAAATTTGGTCATTTTTTAAACGAAATACATCTCTATTCTCTGCTCTCACTTCTCTGTTCTTCTAAATGTCCAGTAGTGTAATGATGAATACCAAATATAGCGTAAACACATCCTCTCTCAACATCTTGTAGATTTCTCATTTAGGCAAATTAAAATAATAAATCAGCCATTTTATGCTGCCCTTTTTCCTTCTAAGAATACTTTGAAAATCCTTACGTAGCTAGGCTATGTGCGGTTTCCAAAGGATCCTTAGAAGAAAAAATTGCTAGCCTAAAACGACAATTTATTAATTTAACTTGCCTTATAAACAACTACAAACCAACTAAATGAGGCGGGTAGCGAGGCTACTCGCCCATATATATGGTTTTTATGTAAGTTCTCAATGAGTAAATGAATACAAGAGTAAATGAATAAATATTGGCAGTCTACAAGCTTTAATCAGTCCGCATAAACAGACATCTGCTGCCCTATTTATTCATTTTCTCCTCTACTCATTGAGTATTTCCTTTATCGTTTCAATAAAACATCTCCTTGGAAAGGCAGTATTTCTCCATCATCAAAGAGGATAGTAGTAGAAAAAATATAGACGCCTGAAGGGCTTAATTGATTTCCTGAAGTACCATCCCACCTCAATGTTCCATCAGAACTATTGGAATCATAAACTAATTGTCCCCATCTATTAACAATGCGAAGCTCTAAAATTTCTGTAGTTGTCTTACCTAATGGTATTTCAAAATAATCATTATTACCATCTCCATTAGGACTAAAGGCGGTTGGAAAGAAAACAGGTCTATCTCGATTGACATTGATCGTCACTTCATCTGTTCTAAAACAACCATTTTGATTGGTAACGTATACATTATAAGTAGTGGTCTGTGTTGGACTAGCTATAGGATTAGGGCAATCAAAACAATTAAGCGATTCTGATGGTTCCCAATAAAATTCATAACTGTCATCTAAAGTATCTCCTTGTATCAAAGCTCTTTTCTCACCAATTAATATCTCTCTAGCCTCTCCTAATTCAATTTCAAATGCTTCGGGTTCCTCCAAAACTAAATCTTCTTCCATAATACAGTCATTGTTGTCGACTATATATAATTTATAAGCTCCTGCTCCTAATTCAGGATAAAGTTTTTCGCTTTTTAAAGCACTTCCTCCAAATGAATATTTGAAGGGTAATGCTCCATTATCATTTGCTTCTATTTGAACATGACCATCTTCAAAATCTGGACAGCTTGGAGATTTGACGGTAATTGTTGGATCTAAAGGAGGTGGAGAATCTAATACAATTTCTTTTATATCCTTACAACCATTTACATCATATACCGTCACGGTATAAGTACCTCCTTCTAGATTAGTCAACTTACTTTGGACGGGTAAATCAGGTTGATCCCATTCAAAAAAGTAAAAAATATCTATCCCGCCAGTAACTTCAATATCTATAGAACCATCTTTAATATTGTTACAAGAAGGATTCTTTTGTTCTTTTACCGTAATTTCTATCGGAGGAATTCCTTCTACTTGAAAGTCATGTACCAAACTACATTCATTCCCATAGGTCATGGTTACTTCATAAGTTCCTATCCCTACATCTTCTAATATATCTCCCTGAAAGCCATTAGACCAATTATATTGGGCAACGTCTCCTTCTTCTGGTAATCCTGAATGAATCATTCGTACTAATACACCAGTAGTATCATTACAGTCTAACTCTTTTCTTGAAGCAATCAAGGCTATTTCTTCTGGTGCTTCAAAATCAAAAGCGTACCTAACAGTATCTGGTGAACCATCTATTAAAAATAAAGAATGGCTTCCTGGTAATAAATTTTCTGGCATAGTAAATTGATCTCCTATATGAGTCAAGGTATCCAAAAAATAATGCGTTCTCCTATCAGGTTCTATAGTTTTCATAACTATCCTAAGAGGAGGAGTACCTTTAAGAAAAGTCAATACCCCTTTTACAGATTCTCCAAAACACAAGTCCTTGAGGTCCTTTAGCTCTTTTTCACTCTGCAAATCTTTTTTATAAGTCCAGTCATATTCTAAATGACAATTCTGTTCATTAGTTTTAATGGTGCCTTTATATCCATTTCCAAGTCCATTTCCAACAATAGTGTAGTTATTACCAATATTCACATTTAAGGAATTCGGCACTTTGAAAGGGTCTGTTTCTGGGTCCATGATTTGTACATCGCCAGGACAATCTCCAGTATGTTTAAAAGAAAATAAGGGCAGCTCTTCTCCCGCTGTATAGGTAAGGCTTGTTATTGGGGAAACTAAATAAAAATAAATGTAATCAAATCCAGGTGCTTCTATAGGAGCTACTATTCTAGTCGCTAATTCCCAAAGCCCATTATGAGAGACCACCGCTTCTTTTGTAATTTTAAAAGTCCCTGTAGGTACTTTTAAGGTAAATGATGCGGTAGTAGTAAAACTATTTGGAGGAGCCCAAGTCTGTTCAGAAATAATAGATACAACAAAAGTACCCTCTACATCCATTTCTACTATTTTCCCTTTCACTTGGGCAATAGCACAGACAGGCATATACAGCATTGCTACAAGCAATACTATAGCCGTTTTTAGCCAAATAATATTTAATCTAAACTTCTTCAATTTCTTAATTCATGTAGATAAGATCATTAGACTTGTTACCCTTTAATAAGCAGCAATCTAAAAATGGATTTTTCCGCTATTTTACTTTAAAAAATAAGTCCGTAGCTGGGCTATGCACTGATTTTTTAAAAAAACTATCGAAAAAATCCATAATTCATATAGCCACTTCTTAAAGAGTAACAAGTCTATTTTAAATGGAAAAACATCTTTCTCATTTGAGAAATTTATTCTTTCATAAAATAGGCTTTAGCTAAGTTTGACTTTAGCCATTAGCTATCAGCTTTTAGCCATTAGCTTCTAATAGGAACGTAACTAGTCCATTATTAATTTACACTTGTTATTTTCCAAGGTCTGTAAAGAAATAAAGCAGTAAGTAACGTCAGCATCTATTTTGAGGTTAATTGCTAAAAGCTAATGGCTAATGGCTAATGGCTAAAGTCGAGCTAAGTAGTATGTTAACCATTTATTCAAGTATAGTATTATAACATAGCCGTCAAGCTAAGTAACGGCAAAATAATAACTTGAGCATCTTCTTCTATTCTTTTCCAGTCTAAGAAACTTAAAAAATGAGTCCGTAGCCCTGCTAGGAACTAATTTTTTAAATTCCTTAGACTGAAAAATAATTAGAACCAGATTGCCCAACTTATTCTTTCGTCGTTACTAAGGTTCTTTATCTTGAGACTCGGCAACAAGTATGTTTACTATCTTTCTTTAGAGG
>CAYOBX010000549.1:0-4031 GCA_964402245.1 uncultured Saprospiraceae bacterium
TCTCTTTTTACTAAAAGAAAAACATAAGGTAAAGTTTTATGTCTACAAAATTAGGTTTAGCAGGCTAAAATGCTAATTACATTCTAAATTTTAACTTCAAAAAAACCATTTATACCCTATCTATGGTATACTTTTAGTACATACTCTTATAAATATAATCTCTATCTTGTAGATTGCCAACAATCCGTGCCGTTTTCATTTCTATCCGTCTATTTTCTTGATGTTCTTGATCTGAACATCGAACACCATCTCCACAATGATTACGCAAAGTGCCTTCTCCGCTTCCTATTGGCAATAATCTAGACGCATTAATTCCGTGAAGAGTTAGATATTTCACCATATTTCTTGCTCTATTCCTAGATAGTCTTTCATTAGCTCTTTGAGAACCTCGACTGTCTGTATGCGCAGATAATTCAATGGCTAAATCTGGGTTTTCTCTTAAAATACGGACTAAATCTTTCAATACTCTTTTAGCATCGGAACGAATTTGATCATCCCCAAAAGAGAAAAATATATCTTCTAATATTAAATTTGTGCGTTCTTCCAATTTAGCAGGCATCCCTTCTTCATAGAATACTTCTTTATATTCATTAGGGGTATGCTCAAAAGGACTTTCATAAGCGGCTGGATTTACTGCTTCATATGCAACAGAATTGTTTTGTGCTAATACGGGTGTCTTTAAACAAAATAGGCCTACTAGGCTTAGAATAGTAAGCATTTTAGGGTTTGTTTTGTTAATCATACTTTTTTTTTAATATCGGTTTGTGGATGTCATAGGTTTTTGTTTCTTATCTAGTTCCCAGTATAAGGCAACATTCTTTGCGCTTTTATACTAGTCTCTTAAAGATAAAAAGACTTTGGCTAAAACAATCATTATATGCTACAAAATTAATGTTTTTTCTTATTTTGAATATCTTATTTCTAAGAAGGAAGAAAGCTTCTTTGCGTTTCGTCCGCAATTAGGCAAATTAAGTACGTAGAACTCAAGCTGGAAGCTTGAGCTACGTTCTAATTCACAAATCGAATCATTTTCATTTCTATCCGTCTATTTTCTTGATGCTGACTTTCAGAGCAAGCCACTCCATCTACACAACCATTTCTTATCTCTGACTCTCCACTTCCCACAGGAATAATTCTTCTTGGGCTGATCCCTTTATAAATTAAATATTGACTAACACTTTCTGCTCTTTGTTTAGACAGGCGTTCATTATAATTCGCATTACCTCGGCTATCTGTATGGGCAGATAATTCTATTCCCATATCTGGACTCTGATTTAATAAGCTAGTAATCTGATCTAAGGTTCTAAGTGCTGCTGGCTGTAGATTATACGAACCATAATCAAATAAAATTTTATCTAAAACTAGAGTAGTACCTACCTTTAATTCTGGTTTCATCCCCTCTTCATAGGTAACGGTATTGCCTGATTTAGGAATTAATACATCTGTAGATGGCTTGTTAATGGGTACCGATGGTGGTGGAAAAGTTTTAGTTGATGGAGTTACTTTCTCTTTAACAGGCGTACTTGGCGGTGTAGGCAGTGCCATCTTAGGTTTCAATAATAAAAAATATTCTTTTATATCTGAGCCATCTTTTAATAATTGATTGACAGCGATAGATTCTGTTAATTCAGAAAATCCAGTTTTAGAAATTTCTAGTCGATGCCCATCCTGTAGCATGGTTCTTCTAAACGCAAACTCTCCTTGGTCGTCCGTCAAAGTGGTCATTTTTTGACCATTATTTGGATTCACTAAGCTTACTTTTGCTTTCATTAATCGACTGCCTGAAGTTGCATCTGTAATCACCCCTGCTATAATTTTACTTGCCTCCTTTGCTGTTTCGATGGCCGTTTCTTTAACCATTGGTATTCCTAAAGAGAAGCGATAAATATCATCCTTTCCATTTCCTTTTGGTCTTGAGGAGGAAAAATAACCAGTGGCACTATTTTGATCTAAGATAAAACCAAAATCATCGTATAAAGAATTAATTGGAGATTTAGCATTCACAGGCGTTCGCCAATCTCCTTCTGATTGTACGCTTGATAACACATCTAATCCTCCATATCCACCATGTCCATTGGATGCAAAATAAAGAGTGCCATTTTGATGTATAAACGGAAAGACTTCATTCTTTGCGGTGTTGATCGTTGGGCCTAAGTTGGTAGGCGTACTCCATCGACCATTTAAAAATTGGGATTTATACAAATCCATTCCACCATAGCCACCTTCTTTGTTCGAAGAAAAATATAGTACTTGCCCATCCGCAGATAAAGTAGGATGGCATTGGTCATAATCATCCGAATTAAAGGCTAGCTCCTTGATCCCTACCCAGTCTCCTCCATTCCGAGTAGCCGTATAGATTTTTAATAAAGTATCTCCTTTTCTATTGGTTTTCTTTTCACCGTTTTGATAGTTGTTTCTCGTAAAAAATATTTCATTCCCATCCTTGCTAAAAGCTACTGGTCCTTCGTGATACCTAGTGGTGATATTCACAGAGAACTCTTGTGGATTTTCCAATAAACCATCTGGTGTTTGTGTAGCATAATATAAGGACATAAAATTATCGCCTAACCACTCGTCTGTATTATCTGTAATCTTTCGAGCGCTCTTGGGCCGTTTTCGATTAGAAACAAAGACGACTCCATCGTTATAAAACGCAGGACTGAAATCTAGTTTATTAGAATTAATTAATTCCACATTTTCAATGACCACCTTTTCGGGTGTATGGTTGACATTCGTTGCGGCTCCGTCTTGTGCTTGCGTTACTTGAGGGAGTAGGCTGCATAGGAATAAGAAAAAATAATGATAAAGATGCTTGTGTTCCATGGATTTGGATTTGTCTTTTATTGTATCGAGTCGCTTGTCTTTTTCGTTAATGTAAATTAAAATTAAAATGTAAATTAAAAACCTAGACGTTGCTCCACGTCTCGTTGTCAACATCTAGGGTTTTAATTTTAATTTGCATTTTAATTTTAATTGAAACATTCTTTTAAAAGAATCGAGGATTACTAATCCGTCCTGTTTTACGTAGATCGTAAGTTACAAAGAATTCATAAGTACCTGCAGCTTGGCTACGAAGTTCTGATAAGGTAAAATCATAGGCCATTCCGACCCGTAAAGTATTCGTCAATTGATATTGCAAATAAGCATCAATGGATTCTCCAATGCCTTGAACATCAGAGCCACCAAAACGATAGGATAAACCAATCCATAAATCATTTTTCAAAATGGCGGTTAGGTTTAAGTCTGCATCTATTGGCGTATTTTCTACATACTTAATCATCAAGGCTGGCTTTATTTTTATATCCTCTGCAACGTCAATTAATACGCCTGCCATCCCAAAAATATGTCTGTTTGCTAAGGAGGTAATATCCGTACTCACAAAGTCTTCTAATAAATCTAGCTCGTTTTCTAAAATATGAGGCATGGATATACCTAAGAAAAATTTGGGCGTTTCATAATATAGCCCTAAGCCTGCATTGGGTATTATTCTTGAGCTTTCTGCCATCATCACAGCATTGTCTTGCTGATGGGTTAATCGGGCATCATTCCATATGACTCGATATTGTCGAATAAGCCCTTGTAAGCCTACAGATAAGGTACCTTCGTCTAATGGTATTCTATAAGAATAGGCCATTTGCGCTGACCAATCTCTAGTAGGGCCAATCTGATCGTGGATAAAAGTCAAGCCCATACCTACTCGTTGCTTGGCAAGAGTGGTATTAAAATTAATGGCACTGGTGACAGGCGATCCTTCTATACCAACCCATTGCTGGCGATGAATAGCCGATAGGCTCGGAGCAATGGTGCTCCCTGCATAACCAGGATTAAAGGTCAATTTATTGAACATAAATTGGGTGAACTGAGCGTCTTGCTGTGCGCTTAGGTTCGTTAGACTGCATAGCCCTATTACTAGTGCTAGAAGACTTTTTTGGATGAATGTTGTTTTGCTATTCATAGAGTATTGGTTTCGATGAATTCCCATGACTATGTCATGGTATGTCCCATGATATAGTCTTGGGATATCAGTTGTC
>CAYOBX010000550.1:0-4030 GCA_964402245.1 uncultured Saprospiraceae bacterium
TTTTAACGTTTTTAGCCTAATTTTTAGCGAATACTTTTTTATAAGAAAACCCTTAAGCTAATGGCTAAAGTCGAGCTAAGGACTGAGGCAAAAAATAACCTACCATTTTTGCTTGCTAGTTTTTCCTCATGCTGCGTTAGAAAAAACTAGCTGCCTAAAATTTGGTAGTTTATTTATTTCCTCGTTCCTAACACCATCACAAACTAAACTTAATGAGGCATCTCAATTATTTATCCATACTTCTATTTATTGGCATTTTCCTATCAACAAATGTGAATATATATAGCCAAAGTGTTTTATTGCAAGGCACCATCGCCGATCAAAATGGAGAAACCCTCCCATCTGCCACTATTCAAATTGGAGAGCAAGGCACCATTGCCGATTTCGATGGTCAGTATTCCGTAGAATTACCTGTGGGAGCATATCAGATAGCTGTCAGTTATCTAGGCTATGAAACCTATGAATCAACGATTGTTTTAACCGAAGATAGTCCCACTACTTTAGACATAGTACTGTCTGAAACGGTCAATTTATTGCAAACAGCTACAGTCACTACTGGTAAATATGAAAAACCCTTGAGTGAAGTCACCGTATCCTTAGAAGTCCTAAAATCAGATTTGATAGAAAGTACCAATGCGACCAGTATAGATCAAGCCTTAGAAAAAATACCTGGGGTGAACATTATAGGAGGGCAACCCAATATTCGGGGAGGTTCTGGTTTTTCTTCAGGGGCAGGTAGTCGAGTATTAGTGCTTGTCAATAATCTGCCAGCCTTACAAGCAGATGCAGGCTTACCTAATTGGGGGGATTTACCAATAGAAAGCATCGAGCAAGTAGAGATATTAAAAGGGGCCGCTTCTGCACTCTATGGCTCTGCTGCCTTAAATGGTATCATCAATCTCCGAACTGCCTATGCTCGATCAAAACCTGAAACAAAAATTTCTATTTTCGGTGGTGTATTTAATGCACCCAGAGAGGATGCTAAAAAATGGTGGGCGGATGATGAAATAAAATATGAGGCAGGCTTACTCTTTTCACATAAGCAGAAATTCAAAAAATTAGATGTAGTAGTTGGTGGTCGTTTGTACACCAAAGAAGATCCTAGAGAAGGATTTGGCAATGATCAGGGACGAGTCTCTGCAAATTTTCAATATAGAATAACAGATAAATTATCAGTTGGGCTTAATACGACCTATAACAAACAAAATAATCGAAGTTATTTCTATTGGTTAAACACTGGAGATGAAATCTATCAAGGATCGGAAACTTTAGGAGAAACGAATCCTACTCGACTCTATATAGATCCTTTTATTAATTATTTTGATGATAAAGGAAATCAACATCAATTAACAGGTCGATTTTATAGCATTGATAATAAATCTGTACTTGGAGATACCGACAATTTTTCGGATCAGTATTATGGGGAATATCAATTCCAAAAAAGGATGGACCAATTCGGTCTGATTGCTACCGCAGGTGTAGTTGGTTCTACTACCTCTGTCGTTGCTCCTGTATATGGGGACACCTCTTTTGTATTGACCAATATAGCCACTTATTTACAATTGGAAAAAAAGATAGGGGATAAGTTAAATGTCTCTGCAGGTGCCCGCTATGAATACAATAAAATAGATGGCCCTGAATTGGTGGCAGGAACCATTATTCCGGATGGCAGAGTGGAAGATGATCGAACGGTATTTCGATTAGGGCTAAATTATCAAGTACAAGAAGGAACCTATTTAAGGGCTTCTTGGGGACAAGGTTTCCGATTCCCCACGCTTGCAGAAAAATATATTTCAACGGAGGCAGCAGGTTTTCCTATTCTTCCAAACCCTGGACTAGAATCAGAAACAGGATGGAGTTCAGAAATTGGCATTAAACAAGGTTTTAAAATTCGCAATTGGCAGGGATACTTTGATGTAGCGGCTTTTCAAATGCAGTATGAAAATATGATAGAATTTAACGCTGCTGCAGTATCCATTGATGGCGTAACAGCATTTGGTTTTCAAGCACAAAATATTGGAGATACCGTTATCAAAGGTCTGGACTTTACTATAGCAGGGGAAGGTAATTTTGGGTCTATGCCTTTGGCAATCTTAGCAGGCTATACCTATATTGATCCTAAGTTTCAAGACTTTACGGAGAGTATACAAGCCCGTTCTAGTGTGGATTACAATATTCTAAAATATCGCTTTCAACATTCTATAAAGGCAGATGTAGAGACTGGATTTAATAAATTCAAGATAGGGATTGCACTAATTAGAAATAGCCATATGGAAGCAATTGATGCTTTATTTGAAACTTTTGTGATCCCTGGTTTAAAAGAATATCGTACCCTTAATAACAATGGATATTATTTATGGAATACAAGGGTATCTTATCAGGCAAGCTCTGCTCTCAAGGCTTCTTTTTTAATTAATAATTTGACGAATCAGGAGTTTAGTAATCGACCTGGCTTGCTAGAGCCTACTCGATTGTGGAGTATGCGATTGGATTATACGCTTTAAGGAAATGATGAACTTTAAGTAAATGATGAATGCAAAATAATGAATGATGAATACGTTATGTAACATGACGTATTCATCATTTCTCATTCATCATTAAAAAAACTTACACATTAAACAAGAAGTGCATCACATCCCCATCCCCCACCACATACTCCTTCCCTTCCACATTCATCTTACCTGCCTGTTTAACGGCAGCTTCAGAACCTAGCTCCACATAATCATTATATTTAATAACCTCAGCTCGGATAAAGCCTTTTTCAAAATCCGTATGAATGACCCCTGCTGCTTGCGGCGCTTTAGCTCCATCAGGAATCGTCCAAGCGCGTACCTCCTTTTCTCCAGCAGTGAAATACGTAATTAAACCTAATAATTTATAACTAGCTGTAATCACCTTATTAACACCCGGCTCTTTCAAGCCCATATCTGTTAGAAACTCCATTCTTTCTTCTAAAGAATCTAGTTCAACAATTTCTGCTTCGATACCTGCACTAATTAAAACAACCTCCGCATTTTCATTTTTTACCGCTTCTATAAATGCTGCCGTATGCTTATTACCATCATGCACAGAAGCTTCATCCACATTACAGACATATAGAATTGGCTTGGCTGTCAATAAATATAATTCTTTCATGAATTCAGCGGCCTCTCCTTCTACCTCTATCGTTCGAGCAGGGCGTTCTTGCTCTAATACGGTCAAAATTTCTTGCGCAATTTCTACTTTCTTTTTGTCCTCTTTATTTCCACTCTTCGCTTGTTTCTTTAGCTTCTCTAAACGTTTTTCTAAGGTATCAATATCCTTTAAAATCAATTCCGTATCAATAATTTCTTTATCTCTTACAGGATCGACGCTACCATCTACGTGTACCACGTTATCATCCTCGAAGCAACGTACCACATGCAAAATAGCATCTACCTCTCGGATATTAGCTAAAAATTGATTCCCTAAACCTTCTCCTTGACTCGCTCCTTTGATCAAACCTGCAATGTCCACTATTTCTACAGTAGTAGCTATTACTTTTTGTGGTTTTACCAAGGCTTCCAATTTATCCAACCGTGTATCAGGCACCGTAATCATCCCTACATTGGGCTCTTTCGTTGCAAATGGATAATTAGCTGCCAAAGCCCCTGCTTCCGTCAAAGCATTAAAAAGCGTTGATTTTCCTACATTTGGTAAACCGACAATTCCACATTTTAAAGCCATTTCTCTGTATAATTAGTTGATTAGTAGATTGATACTTATTTTTTTTAAATCTAAGCACCTTGAAATCGGCTGCAAATATCGGTGTTTATAAGACAAACAGCAATACGACTGTCTCTTTTTCAATTAAGCATATTAATCTTTTTAAATTCTGTAATTTAATTGATACCTTTATTGAGTACTATAATGATATGTTAATAAACTTATAAAATAGGAGCTAATGAGTTATTTATGAAAGTAACTTTTGGCAACCGGCAAGCAGTAGCTTTAGTGTTCTTTTTTAGAGGTAGCGATTTTACTAGGTTTTTTTATAAAAAAACCTAGTAAA
>CAYOBX010000551.1:0-4028 GCA_964402245.1 uncultured Saprospiraceae bacterium
CTGACGTACGGAATGAATTCCGTGTTACTGGCATACGGAATGAATTCCGTGTTACCGAAGGACCAATACATCTCCATCAAACTGTTCTGTTTCTCCATCTCTAAACTGCACAATGGCATAGTATACAAAAACATTAGAGGATACTAACTGACCATTAAAACGTCCATCCCAACCAAGATTTTCTGCACCTAATGGGATATTGCTTGTCTCAAAGACCATATTTCCCCAACGATCAAATACTCTTAGTTCGACAATTCTTTCCGCAGCATCACTACCCATGATGGTGAATCCGTCATGTCGACCATCTCCATTTGGCGTAAAAGCAGTGGGTATGAATATTTCTCGGTTGCTATCTACTTGGATATTTATTTGCCCCAATGCGGTACAGTTATTTTCATCCGTAACCGTCACTTGAAAAGTAGTAGTACTGATAGGTGTGGCAATTGGTTTGGGGCAGTCTGTACAATCTAAATAGACCGCTGGAGACCATTCATAGCTAATTGGTCCAGTAGTAGAAGGGACGGAAGCATCTAAGACCGTAGTATTCCCTAAATCCAATGACTCCAAGGAAGCTGAGAGGCTTAGTTCTATAATTTCGGCATCTTCCAAGAAAATGGATTCAGTAGCTGTACAACCCAGCTGATCCCTAATAGTAAGGGTATGTGCTCCTGCTGACAGGCCAGTTATTTCTTCTTCACTTTGAAAAGCTGCACCATCAGCACTATATTCATAAGTAGCGGAACCTCCCACTCCACTTACGACTACACTACCTGTTGGCGCTCCATTGCATAGCACATTATTTACTTGATCTATAGATAAACTTAATTCGCTTGGCTCTTCAATAGTTACTGAAGAGATAATTTCACAGTCATTTTCATCCACTACTGTAACGGTATAAGCTCCTGGCTCTACATTCTCCAATCGGTCTGTCGTAGCATTATTACTCCATTGATAACTGATTGCACCAGTGCTACCTGAACTATTTACGACAATACTAGCATCTGCTTCTCCAAAACAACTAATACTACTCGTTATCAATTCTACTATTAATGTTGCTGGTGAATTTAATGTTATTTCTGCTGTTTTAGAACAACCATTGTCATCCGTAACGGTCACTTGATAATCACCAGGTAACAAATCTGATTTTTGAAATCCTGTCCCCAAGTTACCACTCCATTGTACTTCTGTAGAGGCTTCTGTACTAGTGGTAATTTGTATAGCACCACTATTAACCTCTTCGCAAGTTGGCTGTGTTACGATCGGCATAATTGAGAATTCAGCTTGTTCTCCAACTTGAAAATCAAAACTAGCCGAACAAGTGGCCGCATTGGTAACGGTTAATTGATAATCTCCTGCACTAATACCAGAAAGATCCGAAGTTAAAAATCCATTATCCCATTCATAAGAAACAATAGGGGAAGGACTTGTGGCTGTAAAATCTATCGCCCCATTTTGTTGTCCACAATTCAAATTGGTGATATTCTCTATTCCTTCTATTGTATTAATATCGCAGCATGGATCAACCGTAATAACGGCTTCTCGAATCTCACTTATTTTACAACCCAAAGAGGTCGTAATCGTCAATGCGACCGTTTTAGTACCAGGTTCATTATAAGTAATGATTCCAGGATTCGCTTTATCAGAAGTTTCAGGATTTGCTCCTACACCAAAAATCCATTCATAAGCGACTATATCTCCTAATAGGAAACTAGAGTTAGTCCCATCAAAAGTTACTTGCTCTCCAGCACAAATAGATTGTGCTTGTATTAATTGTCCATCTATAAAAGCATCAATTTGGGGCTCAGGTCCTTGAAATTCTCCTGTGCCGCTAAACTCTATTGCGAATCCATTACCAGACTCTGAAAAATTATTAATCAACAAACCATAGGCTACCCCCTCTTCCATATCAATAGCTTTAACAAAGCCATCTTCTCCAAAATCACAATCCGAGTCCTCTTCAAAATCACTCGAATTAGCATCCAATCCTGTAGGGCCTTCACAAGCCGTTGCCATACAGCGTAAAGGAATCTTACCATCTGAATCATTGACCCCATTAGGTAATTCGAATACCACAAAATCTAAATCATCACTAGGATTAATCGGGAAAAGGGTAAACTCTAAAGTACCATCATTATCTGCGATCCAAGTCATCCAAGTAGAACTCTGTTCGGATGCACCCCCAAAGATATTTCCAAAAATCCCTCCACCACCTGCATCTAAACAAGTACCAGCAGCTTCATCGTCATCCAATCCAGCTCCTTCAATTTTTTCAATTACAAAAGAAGATTTGTCGCAAAGCATCGCTGCTACATTCAAATCACTTCCCGGTGTTGCTGGCGGAAAATAATTATTAATACATACTTGAAAATCCCCTTCTCTACCATCTTCCCCTTGCACTCTGAATAAATAAGCCCCCCCTGGAATCAGCCCACCTTTATTCAATTCCACTATATTACTAAAACTACCTTGTTCGCTTTTTAAACTATTAAAAGAGGCACCACATTGGTTATCCACAAATAATTCTACTTCTGGCCTTCTCAAAGTACCTCCATCACTACGTCCAATAATACCAATCGTAACATGACTAGCAACAGCGGTAAATCGAAACCAAACATCTTTGCCATTTGTCGATAAATTGCCCCCGCCTTCAAAGTTAGTAATCGTAGCATCATCATTGGAAAAGGCTCCTTCTTGAGAACAATAATTGTTTAAATCTTGTATTTCTATTGCGGTTTCGCACAAATCATTAGCCGGTTGTGCCAATATTAAGAATGGACTACCAATGAATAGAAGGGTCCACAAAAGGGAATAGGTCAGACTAAGCTTCATTTTATTTACTTAAAATAAGTGATGGAGTTGGCTTTACCTAGCTTCGCAAGCTCGGAAGAATGTTTTTTTGGAGGCAACGATTTTAATAATTGGTTTTGAAAAACCAATTATTAAAATCGTTGCCTCCAAAAAATATCTAATGCGAGACGCTGAAGGCGGCGAGCAACTAGCAATTAGTCTGTAATGGTGGGTACAATAATAATTAATAACGGAAACGTTCGAGCTTCAAATAGATAAGCGTCATACTAAAGTCGAATTGAAAATTTCTAGTATAAAATAACAACTTTCCTATCTTATATAAGACAGAAGAATTTCAAAAAGACGGCTATTAGCAAAAAAGAACTCTACTTCAATAAATTTTAATATTTTTACCGATAATAATGAAAAAAAATATACCTCATATTATCACCTCTATCAACCTCTTTTGTGGTTGTTGTGCCTTAGCTTGTATTTTTTATCAACAATTCTTTCAGGCATTTATATTTTTATTCGTTGGTGCATGGGCTGACTATTTTGATGGGATGGCTGCAAGGATATTAGATGTGAAGTCAGAATTAGGGAAAGAATTAGATTCTCTGGCAGATATGGTCTCCTTTGGGGTAGTACCTGGTGCTATTTGTTATATGCTATTAGTTAGAGGTTTAGATAAAAATTTTGAAGAATTTCCTCAATATTTGATCCTAGCAGCGTTACCTGCATTTATTATTACCGTTTTTTCTGCTTTGCGCCTTGCCAAATTTAATTTAGATACTCGGCAATCAGAAAATTTCATCGGATTAAATACTCCTTCTTGTACTATTTTTACGGTTGGTCTGATGTTAATCTACCACTATGATTCTTATGGACTAAGAGATTTTGTTATTAATCCAATGTTTTTATATCCCACAATTTTAGTACTATCTGCTCTATTAATTGCAGAGTTGCCTATGTTTAGTTTCAAGTTTAAAAACTTGCAATGGGCTGGGAATGAGAGTCGAATTACTTTTGTAATAGCATCTATCCTTTTTTTGATTCTATTTAAAGAAGTTGCTTTCTCTTTGATTATTATGCTGTACGTATTACTTGCGGTTATTAATCTTCGTACTAACAATTTTTAGCTAAGGTTCTTTATCTTGAGACTCGGCAACAAGTATGTTTACTATATTCCTTTAGAGCTAGTGATTTTGCTAGTTTTTTTTATAAAAAAAACTAGCAAAATC
>CAYOBX010000552.1:0-4001 GCA_964402245.1 uncultured Saprospiraceae bacterium
TGTTGATACTATGACCGATTTCAAAGGAAAAATGAGGGCTAAAGAATCCGTCCTAGATGGACAAGTTATTTTTTTGTCGTTACTTAAAGTAATTAGCTTAGTAATTAGTCAAGTTACCAATATTGTTCCATTTTTATTTTATAAATAAGTAGTTTGATACCAAAACGATTCTTTTCAAACCAGAAAAACCATTTTCTTCTGATGAAGATTATCAAGTTACGGTGGCATTACAAAAATTATTTTCAGATGCTACAGGGAAGGCTAGTTCCTTCGTCTTTAACTTTAAAACAAAGTCTTTACGTTTTGATTTGGTGGTGGATGGTCTAAAAGCAACAAACTTAACCGCACAAGAATTGGTAGGTAGTATTCATACTTCTGACCAAGTTCCTACCAACTTGATAGAACAATCCTTGAGTGCACAACAAAGTGGAAAAGACTTACCGATTATTTGGATATCGTAGATGGGAATGCTGTACGAGTCATCATTCATCATTTTGCATTCATCATTTTTTAACTTTCCTAAGAAATCACTTCTCCAACATTTACCCGTTTAGCAAGCACTACAGGAACACTTACCAATTTATCATTCACTAATATACTGATCGTACCATTGTGCCGACTGTCTACTTTAAAACTAGCATTTGGTACTAATCCCAATTCCCATAATTTCGCCTCAATGGCATCACTTGCCTGCTGGGCAGCAATTTTGGCAAACTGATCAATTTTCAAACTATTCAAAGAAAAAGTAGGCATTCCTTTACGCACAGGTATTGGGGACCCATGCGGATCTTCTTCTGGAAATCCTAAAGCGGCATCTACTTCATCTAACATTTCTTGGGTTAATAAGTGTTCGTGTTTTTCGGCATCCTCATGAATTTGTTCTGCACTTAAACCTATTTCATTGACTAAATAAGTTTCCCATAATCTGTGGGCACGAACTAAGCGCATTCCTTCTTCCTTTCCTTTATCTGTAAAATTGATGGTATCAGAAGTATAGGTCAAAAAGCCGTCTGTTTTTAATAAATTTAAGTTCTTAGTCATTTGAGATTTAGAAAAACCTAAATGAATTTGTAAACCATCTAAAGTTAATTTTCCTTTATCTTTCATCCGTAAGCCCCACTTTAAAATATCTTCTAATTGTATCTTACGCTGTAATTTTCGTTTTTGAAAGTATTTAAAAATCAAACCTTTCTTAGGCGCAAATAAAGCGGCCAATCCATAGAACAAAGTGGCGACTACTGCCATCGCAGGGCCAGGTGTTGTGTCAAATATAATTGCTCCTAACAGACCAACAATAGCAGATAATAAGCCAACGATCCCTGCAATAACTAATACCCATTTCAAACGATCAGATAATAATAAAGCGGTAGAAGCAGGAGTAATCAACATCGCTACTACTAATATAACACCCACTGTTCCTAAAGAAGCCACTACAGCAAATGATAATATCAACATTAGAAAATAGTGAATCAATTTAACGGAGATACCCATTGTTTCTGCAATAACAGGTTGGAAAGTAGTAACAAATAAGTAGCGATAAAAAACGACTATACTCACTAAAACATAAACACTTATTCCTGCCGTCAAATACAAATCTTCATTAGAAACGCCTAATACATTTCCGAATAAAAAGTCTTTCAAATCTAAGTGGACTCCCGTTCTAGAAATACCAGATATACCCATTACCCCAAGAGAAAACATAAAAGTAAACACAATACCTATCGCTGCATCATTTTTAGTTTTTACATTCGTTTGTATCCATGTAATAATAAAAGCGGTTATTAAACCAGCTACCACCGATCCAATAAAAAAGCCTAAGGTACTATACCCTACTATCATAAATGCCACCACTACGCCAGGTAATATGGCATGGGATAATGCATCTCCGATCATCGCCATATTTCGCAGCACGATGAAGCAACCTAATACCCCGCACATCAGCCCTACCATCATAGAAGCTATTAAGGCTCGAAATGCCCAGGGTTGTTGTAATATTTCTAATAGTTCCATGGTTTACTTTCTCTAAATCTTAATTAGACTTGTTACTCTTTAAGAAGTCTATTGAATATTCCAAAAATAAACAATATTTTAGAATTGGCAAAATATATTTTTAGAGGACTCTAAAAAAGATAATTACTTCGATATAAGGTATTGATTTTAAACATATAAAACCTTTGAAGGCAAAGCTTCAATCAACAAATTAGATGTAATTTTTAAACACATAGGCACAGTAGTTCACATAGCCTATTACGTCTAACTATGTGAACTACTGTGCCTATGTGTTTAAATCGTCAACATCTAATTAAAGATTGAGTTTACCCCAAACTATATTTTATTTAAAGATTATAACTATCCAAATACGCCACCTGCTGTTCCGTCAAAACATCTATGCCTACCCCCAAATCTTGTAGCTTCAAATAGGCGACTTGTTCATCTATTGAAGCAGGCACGTCATACACTTTATTCTCTAAAGACTGTTTTAAAAGATACTCCGCAGAAAGAGCTTGTAGCGCAAAACTCATATCCATAATTTCAGCAGGATGGCCATCTGCACAAGCAATATTTACTAAAGCCCCATTCCCTAATAAATGAATTTGCTGTTTAGTTGGTAAGGTATAGGTGGTAATATTTGCTCTAGATTCTGTAGTAGCAATAGCCATTTCCTTCAAACCTGCAATATCAATTTCTTTATCAAAATGTCCTGTATTCGAGACAATCGCGTCTTGTTTCATCAAAGCAAAATGCCGAGGCGTTAATACTTCACAGCAACCAGTAGCCGTAATAAAAATATCTCCTACCGAAGCAGCTTGTTCCATTGGCAATATATCAAAACCATCCATCTTAGCTTCTAATGCTTTTACTGGATTAATTTCTGTAATAATGACTTTAGCCCCCAATCCTTTAGCTCGCATAGCACAGCCTTTCCCACACCAACCATATCCAGCGATAACAATTGTTTTTCCCGCTACGACCAAATTAGTCGTTCGCATAATACCATCAAAAGTAGATTGCCCTGTACCATAGCGATTATCAAAAAGATATTTACAATTGGCATCATTAATAGCGAGTACTGGAAAATTCAACGCTCCATTCTTCTGTCTAGCTCGCGCCCGCATTACTCCAGAAGTTGTTTCCTCACATGCGCCTATTACCTGCGTCGCATATGCCGCTAAATTACCATGTAATTCTTGAACCAAATCGCCTCCATCATCAATCACAATATGGGGCTCACTTTTTAAAGTTGCTTTTAAAAAACCTTCATAGGCTTCTTTGCTCGCACCATGTATCGCATAGGTGGCAATGCCACTGTCGATTAATGCTGCCACCGCTTCATCCTTGGTAGACATTGGATTGCTTCCTGTAACATGCACCTCTGCTCCACCGCTTGCAAACACCTGCGCTAGATATGCCGTCTTGGTTTCCAAGTGTATAGATAAAGCAATTCGTTTTCCTAGAAAGGGTTGTTCTTTTTGGAAACGCTCTTCTATGGCATTGAGTATGGGCATGTGTCGTTTGACCCATGCTATTTTTTGATGACCGTCTTTGGCTAGGGATAGGTCTTTGTAAATGCTTCTTTGAGCAATGTTTTGTTTGGTACTAATCATTTTGTTTCTTTAATGTATTTCATTGAAATGACCATCTGTATACCAATTAATATTGGAATGAACATACTGATGATTTTGCTTAAAGTAAAACTTGCTTTCAAATTATCAAAATCTAAAAATAGGATTTCTATTAGTAGCATTACAATTGCAAATACCAATATTATTTTTAATATCGTTTTCTTTTTCATTGATTGATTTTTGTAGCGGCGACTAATTCTACTTTGCACGGTGTGAAAAAGTGATTTCGTAATCGCCAAATTTATTTGGCTGATTCCTAATAAACATTGAACCAGCCAAATAAATTTGGCGGTTACGTGCCATGTGATAATCGTATAGCATCGAAGTTACAAACCATAGCCGTCAGGCTAAGGTTCTTTCTCTTGACACTCGGCAACA
>CAYOBX010000553.1:0-3997 GCA_964402245.1 uncultured Saprospiraceae bacterium
GAGACCAAAATAAGCTCGCCCAAATGACGGATTTATTCTTTCGTCGTTACTTAAAAAGTCGGTAACAAATCCAACATAGTAAGTATTTTACAAATGGCAGTAATAGAGCTTAATGTCAAGACAAATAATAAAGTTACTTTCCCTCCTGATAATTTGTAAAAGCTTGTAGCATTTTTAGTTCTAAATTTCCAAATTGTCAAAAAAGGAATTAAGAAAAAGCCAATATATAAGACAAAGCCTGCATACCCAATAGCTGCGATAAAACCATTTGGAAAAAAGAAGCTCGCTAAAGCGGGTGGTAAAAAAGTAATAATAGTTGTATAAAACCGCCCTTGAACCGTATTATCTAACTTAAATCTGTCAGCTATATAATCAAATAAACTTAGTCCAACTCCAAGGAAAGAAGAAATGATGGCAAAGTTAGAAAAGAAATTAATAGCTTTTTGAATAGTCGAATCCCCAATTTTTTGTTCTAAAGCGCCAATCAAATCTCCAACGTTTCCCCCCGCTGCATTAATCGTTACAAACTCATTTCTAGGAATAATACCAAAAGTAATTACCAACCAAATAACATAGGTGATTAAAGCTAATAAAGAACCATAGAACAAACTGCTTTTAATTTTTGAAAGGTCTTTACCATAGTGTTTATACAAACTAGGCACCATCGACGAAAAGCCAAAGGAAGTAATAAAATAAGGCAAGCCTGCCCATAGATAAGGAAAATAACTATCCCCTGTTGTAGCACTTGCAAATAATTGTGTAGTAGAAATAGTGCCAAATGCTCCTGAAACAGTAATGATAAAACTAATAACCATGGCTACCACTAATACCATTGCTAAACGCCCAACAAAAGCGGTACTCACCCAAACAGCTGTCGCTAATATCATTCCTAAAATAAATCCCAAACTTCCCTGTAACCATTCCGATGTGTTTTCCGCTTTTAGATTAAGGGTATGCATGGTAATATTGCCAAATGCACTGAAGTAAGCGTACAATAAAATGTATAATAAAAAACAAACCGCTAGTCCTAAAACAATGCGCCAAAAATCACCTAGTAAATCGCCGACGAAAGTATCAAAACTTGCGCCGATTGGATACTCTAAATTAACTTCCAAAATCATTAAAGAAGACAAATAACTGATTAACCAAATCAATACAAATCCGCCTAAGGCTAAAGAAAACCACATGCCTGAGGATACGATTGGCAGAGAAAACATTCCCCCTCCTATAGCTGATCCTGCTGTTAGCATTATTCCAATTAGTACTGATTTTTTACTTGCTTCCATAATATTAAGAGTTAGGAGTCAGGGCTACTGTAAGTATAGATTTATAGAAATTTGATTATGATAGAGTTATAGATCTGCCAGTTTTTGAAAAACTTGTAGATTTCGCTCGAATCGACTTTTCGGAGTGGACTCAGACTTGGGAAGTTTCATTTTCGGTAATTTATCCTGTTTCGAGTACAAAAGAATCCTATTCATCTTCTAAAAATGAAATAACTTTCTTTATTAAAATACAATGTTCACCGACTTCAAAGTGGTATAATTATATACACCCGTCTTGCCTAATTCTCTACCAATTCCTGAATGCTTATATCCACCTAAAGGTAAATTTGGATCCGATCGAACAGGAGAATTCACATAAACAACTCCAGCTTCCAAGCGATTAATCATCGCCATTGCTTTGGAAATATCTTTTGTCCAAACAGTAGCAGCGAGTCCTAAATTAGAATCATTCGCTTTTTGTAAGGCATCTTCCATATCATCAAATGGGATGGCTGCTAAGACAGGACCGAAAATTTCTTCTTCAATTATTGTTTGACGATTATCTGTGGAACTAAAAATAGTAGGTTGTAAATAAAAGCCTTTATCTTTTGGGTTTTGTCCACCTGATATTAGTGTTGCCCCTTCTTGTTTTCCCTTTTCAATATAATTACTCACCTTCGTTAAATGCCCTTTGGATACTAATGGTCCTAAATCTGCTGTTTCATCAAAACCATGGGAAATTTTCATTTTTTCTGCTACATGACTGATGTCTGTTAAGACTTTATCAAAGACTTTTTTCTGGATATAGACTCTAGAACCAGCAACACAAACTTGTCCTTGATTTCTAAAAATTCCAGCGGCGACTCCCTTAGCAGCAGCGGCAAAATCAATCGCATCTTCAAAAACAATAGCGGGGGATTTCCCCCCTAGCTCTAAGGAGATTCCTGTCACATTATCCATTGCTGCTCTACCAATGATTTTACCCGTATAGGTGGAACCTGTAAAGGTTATTTTTTTAACATCTGGATGAGCCGTTAATGCTGCGCCTGTTGTTTTTCCATTGCCCATAACTACATTCAAGACTCCTTCTGGCAAACCAGCTTCTATCGCCAATTCTGCTAAAATAAGAGCAGAAAGAGGCGTTTCTTCTGAAGGTTTTAAAACAACTGTACAACCAGCCGCTAAAGCAGGAGCTACTTTCCAAGCAGCAATAGATACGGGGAAATTCCAAGGTACAATAGCTGCTATAACGCCAATAGGTTCTCTACGGGTAAAAGCAAAGTTCTGTTTTCCTCCTTTTTGTGGTTGCGATAGATCTAAGGTTTCTCCTTCTATTTTGGTCGTCCAACCTGCGTAATATCGAAAGGTTTTGGCTGCTCCGCCTGCGTCAGAGGAACGGGAATCTTTTAAGAGTTTTCCGTTTTCTAGTGTGACCATTTGAGCAATGGTTTCTGAATGCTCTGCTATCTTTTCAGCAAATTTATACAAGATTTTCCCTCGGTCATCTGGGCTCATTTTTCGCCAAGGACTGTCATATCGAAATGCTTTTTTGGCAGCTACAACTGCTTGATTCACGTCTTCTTTTGTACCTATAGCTATTCGCCCTATTTCCTCCTCATTAGCAGGATTAATCACAGCTATTTGACCATCTCCTGTGCTTTTTTGATACTGACCATTTATAAAATGACTGTGGTTTTTTTTTGCTAAAAATTGAGTTAGGTGATTGGTTAATGTTGCCATATTAAGTTTTAGTCATTGAGGTAGTATCGAACAATGTTCCTTTTTGGAACATTGTCTGTATGCCGATTGAAATTAATTGTTGATGATTATATCTTTTTCTAGAAAAAATGCTCAGACAAGAATAGACTTGTTACCCTTTAAGAAACATTCCTCTGAAAATGTCTTTTCTCTCTATTTTGCCTTAAAAAATGAGTTCGTAGCTCGGCTATGCATTAATTTTTACAATTTATACTGCTTCTCTTGTGGAATAGTACGGTCTGGGTTATCCACTAGCTTCAAGGTAGTTCCTTCATGGCCATCTTGTCCACCAGGTTTACGACCTGTTTTTTCTCGCTGACTCTTTGGCTTTTTCTTTGGTGGATCAGTAGAAGGGGGCTTACTGCTATTAGTGCTATTTTTAGCTTTTTGATCCTCTAGTTCTTTGACTCGTGCTTCCAGTTTAGATACTTTTTGTTCATAGAAAATCACTATGACTTCAACCAAGGCTTTAGCCTTAGGGTCTAGTTGATCTACTAATTTTTGTATCTCTTTTGGAAGCATGCGCAAAAAATAAACTTTATTTTTTAAACTTCAAGCATTTCTATGCTGAATAGTTACCTTTTTTTATTTAACCGAATCTTTGTTTAATTGTCATTCTGTTTTTTTCTTCATGGCACCGAATGGTCTGTGCAGCCGCAGGTGGGGCGCATAGCCTCACTTTACGGCTGCACTTTGTGTGCCCAGAATGGTCACCTAATTCCTTTCAAAGTTAAGGAATTATCCTCAGATGTCGAATCAGAGGACTCTAGGGAGATGGAAGTTTTCCTCGCGCTATTGTAAGTCGGCGTGTAGCAAGCCGGAAGGGCGTGTTGGGTGACTGATAGTCTGAAGTAAGCAGGACTGCAAAAGTTGGCATGAACGAACAGAAACCGCATATGAGATGAACGAAGTGATGCGTAGCAAAAATGATCTGGGAGATCATTTTAACGAAGAGAACCGTTTACGGGTGGGAG
>CAYOBX010000554.1:0-3983 GCA_964402245.1 uncultured Saprospiraceae bacterium
AAAATTGGCTTTTCAAAGCCAATTTTAGAATGGCTGCCTCCAAAACCCCTATTGGCCGAGCTGGCGATAGCCAGCGAGGCAGTAATTTGTCATAAGTCTAGTAATACATTAAAAACCAAGGATTAAACCATACTTACTCGAAAACACTAGATCATGGAGTTAAACACTAACGAACAAAAAGAGTTAATTGTCGCATTAGATATTGGGACAACAAAAGTTTGTGCTATTGCAGGCCGTAGAAACGAACACGGTAAGCTAGAAGTACTAGGTATTGGAAAAGTAGCATCTACGGGTGTTATTCGAGGGGTTGTAACAAATATAGAAAAAACAGTAAAAGCTATTGCAGATGCAATAGCACTAGCGGAAAGACAGGCTTCTACCAAGTTTAGAGTAGTTCATGTTGGTATTGCTGGACAACATATAAAAAGTTTATGCCATAGAGGTTTACTAACCAGAGAGGATGTGAATACAGAAATTGGGAATGGAGACATCAGTAAATTGGTGAGCGATATGCATCGGTTAGTATTACCACCTGGAGATAAAATTATTCATGCTATTCCACAGGATTACACGGTAGATGGAGAGCAGGGTATATTAGATCCTATAGGTATGTCTGGCATTAGATTGGAGGCTAATTTTCATATTATCACTGGCCAGATCACTGCTTCTAATAATTTGAGAAAATGTATTGAGAAAGCAGGTTGTAAGGTAGCAGATATTACTTTAGAGCCTATTGCTTCTTCTGATTCTGTATTAAGTGAAGAAGAAAAAGAAGCGGGGGTAGCACTAGTAGATATAGGAGGAGGAACGACGGATATTTCCGTTTTCTATGATGGCATATTAAGACATACAGCAATTATTCCTTTTGGTGGAGATGTAGTGACTAGAGATATTAAGGAAGGATGTACGGTGATGAAAAACCAAGCAGAGAAATTGAAAGTAAAATTTGGTTCGGCTTTAGCAGATGAAGTATATGATAACCGAGTGATTGCAATTCCTGGTTTAAAGGGAAGAGATCCTAAAGAAATATCTGAGAAGAATCTTGCGCTAATTATTCAAGCAAGGGTAGAGGAAATTTTAGATTATGTGATGCACCAGATTCAACTATCAGGATACGAACATAAATTAATTGCAGGTATCGTATTGACAGGGGGTGGTGCTTTGTTAAAAAATATAGATAAACTCACAGAATTTCATACAGGTATTACTGCAAGAATTGGAATACCAGCGGAACAACTAGCAAATGGAAATCTGGAGCAATTATATAGCCCTGTCTATTCCACCGTTATAGGGTTATTATTGAAAGGAATCGAAAAAGTGGAGGCTGGCGAACTAGTATACACTCATGAGGTAAAAGCACCTGTGAAAGAGAAAGAAGAAGAGGCTGAAGAAATACTGACGGCTGAAGACAAGAGTTATTCAAAAGTATTTAAACGTATCAGAGACTGGTTTGAAGCAGAACCAGATGCAGAATACTATTGAGGAGTCAGGGGGTTAGGAGTCAGGAGTCAGGCACATATGATGTAAGCGTCATACATGCCTGACCCCTGACTCCTGACCCCTCGCTCCTACAAAAAACAGAATCAATTAACTGAGAAAACTTTCGAACTATGATTTTTGACATGCCCAAAAGTGGAGGATCTATCATTAAAGTACTAGGTGTAGGAGGTGGAGGAAGTAATGCAGTCACACACATGTTTAAGCAAGGCATTGTGGGAGTGGATTTCGCCATCAGTAATACAGATATACAGGCAATGGATACCAGTCCTGTACCTGTAAAATTGCAGTTAGGTCCTGCATTGACAGATGGTAGAGGTGCTGGCTCTAAACCTGAAATAGGTAGAGAAGCTTGTATTGAATCATTAGAAGAAGTGACTCAATTTTTGAGTGATGGAACTAAGATGTTGTTTGTGACGGCAGGCATGGGGGGAGGAACTGGTACAGGAGCTGCGCCTATTATAGCTAAGACCGCTCAGGAGATGGGGATATTGACGGTAGGGATTGTTACACTACCTTTTACATTTGAAGGTCGTAGAAGAATGTCTCAGGGACATGAAGGCTTAGAAGAACTGAAAAATAATGTAGACACACTAGTTGTCATTTCTAATGATAAACTTCGTCGCATATATGGTAATCTTTCGCTAACCCAAGCCTTTGGCCAAGCGGATAGTGTCTTAACAACTGCTGCTAAAGGAATTGCAGAAATCATCACCGTTCCAGGGTATGTTAATGTAGATTTTGAGGATGTGAATACGGTGATGCGAGGTAGTGGTGTAGCCATCATGGGTACGGCTGCTGCGGAAGGAGAAGATCGAGCAAAACGAGCAGTGGACGATGCTTTAAATTCTCCTTTATTAGAAGACAGTAATATCAAGGGAGCGGAGCATATTTTATTAAATATTACTTCTGGAACGAGTGAAGTAACAATGGATGAAATTTTTGAAATAACAGAATTTGTTCAAGAAGAGGCAGGTTTTGGGACGAACTTGATCTGGGGTAATTGTTTTGATGAATCTTTAGGCGATAAAATTAGTGTTACGATAATTGCTACTGGTTTTGAAAGTAAAACAGATAAAATCGAAAAAGAAGAAGATACCAAAATAGTAGTCAACTTGGATGATGAAGAGCCTGTGATGTCCAAAAAAAAAGATTCCCTGGATTTAACGGCCCTTAGCACAGAACAGGCTAATATCTTTGAATTTGAAGATGTACAGACTAAAGTAGAACGGTATAGAAAAGGCCATTATTCTTATGAAGAGCCGTATATAAAGGAAGACAAAGAAACGCAAGATCAGCGGATAAAGGCAGAAAAAAGCGGTAGAAAAAAAGGTAGAGGTAATGTGTCGAAATTAAATAATCCAAGAGTCATTAATGATCTAGAAAACCAACCAGCTTATTTAAGACGGAATATTAAATTAAATAAAGTACCACATTCTTCAGAAGATGCTCACTCCAATTGGTCTGTATCAGATGAAGAAGAACCAGATGTTACTTCTAATAATTCTTTCTTACATGGGAATGTGGATTAGATAATGAGAAAATGAATACATCTTATTAATTTAAATTGTGTAGGATAAGTTTTTAGCAATCGGCAAGCAGTAGCTTTGATATAGTTTTTTAGAGGGAGCAAATTCATTTTGTTTTTTTATAAAAAAACAAAATGAATTTGCTCCCTCTAAAAGTAATATTAAACATCCAATCTATCCATAAAAATATATCGAATCTTTCTTTCTTGGGCAGACCTAATACTAGGCTGCCCATTTTTATTATTGTACTTTGCCTAACAAGTCTATTTCTGAACTTCGGATGCTACAGGTGTTCCAACAGCTTCTATCTTTAATCTCTCAGGCACATATACCGTCACCAATACTTTTTCCTCACACAGACCTTTACTAGTTTGAATAGCTTTTCTTTGCATCTTTTTCAATCTTAAACCTGCACCAGTTTGATATTTATATTGTTCAATTTTATACCTACCTGATTCATGGAGAAAATCCATAATAGATTGAGTAGCATTCCGTAAATTAATATTTGTTTCTACTAGCACATAGTCTCCAGCCCAAACTTTATATTGAAATGGATAACTAATATCTATATGCACCTTGGTAGAGGTCTTCTCAATAGGAAAGGCTTGATGTATAGTTTTTACAATTTGGGCCGAAAGATTTGTATAATAAATAGATAAAGCGCACACTAATACAATGACATTTTTTCGCATAGGAGAGTTATTTGCTAATAAGTAAATTAGACTTGTTACTCTTTAAGAAGTGGCTATATGAATTATGGATTTTTTCGATAGTTTTCTTTAAAAAATCAGTGCATAGCCCAGCTACGGACTTATTTTTTAAGGGAAAATAGCGGAAAAAGACATTTTCAGATTGCTACTTATTAAAGGGTAACAAGTCTATTAGACAATCCGAGAAGAATGATTAGGATTGTGTACGAAATAAGATCGTAAAATTAGGGTAGCTTATTTTGTTCTT
>CAYOBX010000555.1:0-3970 GCA_964402245.1 uncultured Saprospiraceae bacterium
TTAAACGGAGAAGACACGGAGTTTAAACGGAGCTTCTATCTGAGGCTTTGTTTAAACTTTGTGCCTTCTCTGTCTAAACTCTGTGTAGTAAGAAATCATGTATTGAGAACTTACAAATATATTTTGTGAGAAGCTGATTGTCAAGTACCTTCAATCCTTCTTTCCTTGTACTTAGAAACTACAAATCCAAATGCGAATTATCACAAAATGGACCCGTCTTAGTTACTTTACAATTGCATAATTTAGCCTTACCTGTACGCTTGGCTTCAAATAGCAAGGGTTTGAATTTTGACCCATGATGGGAACTATCACAGAAAGGTGGATTTTTACTTCTACCACATTGGCAATATAAGTAATTTTTTCCTTTTTCTAATTCTACAAATATTGGTTCTTTTGTTTTGGTGCTTTCTTTTTTATAGCCCCTATGTAATTCACTATTTGGATTGTCTGCAGTAATGACAGGGTAAAGATAGGCAGCTGACCAATGCTCTTTAGGATCATTTTCTAGGCCTAACTCTACAGGAAATTCTCTAGTGAATTTTGCAGTTCCAAATAACTGATCCCAAATAGAAAACATATTTCCATAGTTTCCATTAGGATCACTGATGCCATCAATCATAGATTTACCATGATGCACATGATGAAAAGCTGGCGTTATTATAATACGTTCAATAACACTAATGATAGGGTTGAAGATTTTCCATTTATATAATGGTTCATCCCAATGTAGGGTACTATGAGAACCAATAATAACTGCTTGCTTCAAAATCAAACCAATAGCAACTGCTTTAGCTAATCCGAGGAATGTACATATTGCAATCCACCATATATTGGGCATCAACAAATAATACAAAGCAGAATTTCTATAGGATATAAAAAATCCCATCTCTTCTGCCTGATGATGGGGTCGGTGTAGTTTCCATAAAAACTCATATTCATGAGCGGATCGATGATACCAATACTGCATCACATCGTCAATGAATAGATAAAAGGGTAGTGCTAAAAATAAACTCCAATGACTTAGAGCAAATTGAGTAGAACCAAAAAAGAAACTTCCTAATTGAAAGGCAGAAAATACAATTAAAGGTTTAATAACTACAGATAAACCAAAAAATCCACCTACTTCTTGAATCCAATCATTGGAGGAACGATTGGTGCGACTAAGGTATCCTGCAGCAACTTCCAGTAAGCCAAAAAGAACTAATATTCCTAATACTATATAGATGTCAAGGTCTTTTATGCCAAATAATGCGTTTTCCATGTGAATTTATATTTCTTCTTATAACACCTTTTCCAAATAAATGTTAAGAGATCGATTTGTTTTATTAACAAAAATAATTGATCCTTTCTAAAAAAGAAATATACTTAAGGTATGTATTCATATTTTGGCCTCTTTTCTACGTTTCAATATCCTAGACAAAGAATTAGGCGTAATACCCAAGTAATTAGCAATATGTTTGTTAAAGGCTGTTTGGAAAAATTGAGGACTACGATTTAGTAAATCTTCATATCTTTCCTCTGGTGACTTATCTACTAAGGATTCAACTCTAAATATTAATGTTTGGAGGTTTTCTTGTAAAGCAGCAAAATACATTTTAGTGATATTGGGATTTTGTTCACTAGCATTTTGGAAGGTAGCATATTCAAAAACTAGCAGATGACTTTCTAAAATTGATTCAAATGTATATTTAGTTTCAGCCTTGTTGAATATATCATCGGGAGGTCCTGAAACGGTACATTCTGGTCTTAAAAAAATATTTATCTCTTCTCCTTTTCGATTGATATAATATCCCCGCATCATCCCTGATAGGATAAAAAAGCATTTCTGTGTAGAGGTTCCAGCTTGGATCAATGGAACTTTATTCTTTAGTACTTGATATTGACTGATAGATAGTAGAATGTCTAGATCCTTGGGTTTTAAAAAGGGGTAAGTGGTGTGTAGTATATTTTTTATTTTGAGCGTATCCATGGCGACTGTGTTCTAAAAATTTACGCTAATGTAAGAATTATGATTTGATTATGGAAATACATTTACTATCTTTTCACCACCAATTTAGACAAAATCGCAGCTCCATCCATTTCTAAACGTATCGTATAAAAACCATTAGTGATAGAAGAAGGTAAATTAATAGAAAAATTATTTAGTCCGTTCACTACATTGATTGATTCCTGTTGGATCGTTTGACCTAATTCATTGATTAAGCGATAAGCAGCTGGACCATTCTCTACTGCTTCAAAAGCTATAGTAGTATAAGCTTGAGCAGGATTTGGAGCAATGCTTAAGGTCTGCGTTGAAATTACCTCTTCTATACTCGTAGATAATTCTTGATGTGGTTCCGCATAAAAGACAGCATCATGAATATTGACATCAAAATTTCTGCGAATAACATCTGCTAATCGAGTTTGCTTAATAGCGGCTATTTCTTCTGATGTAAAAGCAGATTCATTTTCATAAAAGAAACGATCGCCATCTCTCAGTTTTTGAAATTGTTGACTTACTATTTCCATAGCTGTCTCGCCAAATAATGCATTTGGCAGGTGGTCTTCTGCTAACATACCTACCCAAGGATCAATATCGTTAATATCCCCATATAGATCTTGTATGGTTTGGCGTAGCTCCGTATTAGCAGTTAATTCTTCAAAGTCATTCAATCTAGCTAAACCTATATCTTCTCTGATAGTATTATAATCAGACAATCCTCTTTCTCGGCCACGTTGTATATTAATGGCTGCTAAATCCAAACCTCCTGCACCAGGAGGACCGAAAAGAAAGTTACGTAGATCATCTATCATTTTTAAATCAAAATCTTGCTGTACTTGTACACTCATCCCTTTTAATAATGCTTCCATTCCGCCTGCCTCTAGGAGTGACATAGGATTGAAGAATATTTCTTTTAATTGGGTATTCCCTTCTTCCATGATTTCTCCATCACTGCCCATTCTTACAATATTACTATTGATGGTTGTATGGCCATACCGAAATGCCGCCGCAGAAAACACATTAGAGATACTGGGATTAATGGAATCATCATACCCTTGATAATTAGGTAATTGGATACCCAATGATGGCAACCATTCCTCATATACTATTGCTTGAATAATCCCGCTCACATGACGTTTAGCTGCTTGAAACAACTGGCGATCTGTCCAGCTTGGATTTTCTTTTTTTAACTCTTCGCATCGACGATTGTGTTCTCTTGCAAATAAGGTATGTAAACTTAACAGTAAGGTATTTTCATTCGCTCGAACATCGCCTGCAATAAACCATTGGCTTGCAAATGGATTGGCCATCGCCATAAACGGCGCATCTTGGTCAATGCTGGTTTCCATTTCTCCATCTAAGGTATTGAATGGCAAAAGATTATCTGCGGTCATTTTGAGTTGCCCATCTTGTAAAGATCGTACCCAAAAGGCTCTAAAATCATCTGATCCATATATTCCAGACCCGTCAATAAAATTAGAGATATGATTTTGGGGAGTTCTCGGATTGGAAGGATCTGTACCTGAGCTATGATCTGCTTCATTTCGCATCATAGGAATCATTACTTCTCCTGTTGCCATCGGATCAAAATGTGGATCTCCAATTGGAACTGGAATTCCTATAAAATCTTCTGGGTCAACACTTTCTTCTAATAGCGTAATATCATGATCTATAAACTGACCAAATACCCAGGCAAAATCACTAAGCCCTAATGGATCATTGATTAACTCTGATTGAGCAAATAATACATTACTGATGTGTCGTGGATTAGGGCGATTGACTCCTGCTGGAGCTGACATTCCATCGCTATATCCATTGGTAGTAATTCGATCTATTTGATTGCCTACGGAACCCCAACCTGGATTTTGTAAATTGTTGGCAAAGCCATCAATATTTCTAACCTCTTGAGCAAAGGCAGTTTGTGATAGGCAAGAAAGAAAAGCTAGTGTTATAAGTAGTGGTCTAATCATGTGTATTAGGCTGAATTTT
>CAYOBX010000556.1:0-3968 GCA_964402245.1 uncultured Saprospiraceae bacterium
CAATATGGATGGTATTCTATCAGGATAGGCATGCCTATGTATAGCATGATGGGTTCGATTCCCACTATCATCACCAAGGAGGAAATTCCGAGTCAAGCCTTACGATTGAACATATCTGAGATTGAACGGGTCTTAAATTTCTTCTGCCCCAGTAGCCCAATTGGCAGAGGCGCATGATTTAGAATCATGAGGTTGGAGGTTCGAATCCTTTCTGGGGCACTACTTCTTAGAGGTCAGATCACTACGCTGTCAGAAGTCAGATCGTTTCACTGTCAGAGGTCGGACTTATGATGTTGACCGTGATGTTTCTTGATGTTACTGACATCGCAGTGATCTGACATCATAGCGATCTAAAAAAAGCTGCCGTAGGCTAATTGGTTAGGCCACTGCTCTTTCACAGCAGAGATTGCGGGTTCGAATCCCGTCGGCAGTACTAGATATGTTTCTTCTGGTTGTTAATTAGCGATTTCAAGTATATCATAACTCTACTTTTTTTTCGTTAGAAAAGTAGCAATTCTCAGTTTGAGACTAGCTTTATCCAGTGACTTTCCGACACTGGATAAATTTAGCATTAAGTAAAAAGAAATAAATAACTTAGACCAATCTACTTGTTCTTTTAAATTTTAAAAGCACTTAAAAAAGTCAACCTTAGCCCTGCTATGCTTGATTTTTGAAATGAGCAAACGCAAGTTTGTGAACCGCTTGCGGATGGGAGTCTAGAAATCAAAATAACGGCGCATCTTGGTCCAATTTATTTAATCCTTTTTAACTAAGCTCTCTAAAACTATCTAGACCTTTTAATAGTTGAATTAAAAGGGAAAGTCACTGGATAGTAAAGCTCTCTAAAATCTTTAAAATGAGAATTGCTGTTAGAAAAGTAGAGTCATTTCTGTGTGGTTCTCAATGGGTTCATTATTTTCCTAGTGATGAATTAAAAGATGATTCATATTTACATTCTTTTTCAATGTTTTTCAAAGGTAAAATTAGAGAGGATAGAAAAATTAGGATAAGAGTTTATTCTGCTGATAAAGAAAGAAGACCTTTTAAAAATTTACTTAAGGATACCCCTAGCCCGTTATTCACATTAATACTAGGAGCTATTGCAAACAAAAAAAGGCGACTCTCAATTGAGAGTCGCCTTTTTTGAGTAGTAATTACTTAATACCTACTACTTAATACCTATTACTTAAAAATTAATATTCCCAAAGGTCATGCTCAAAGTTAAAAATTTCCATACGGATTTTTTCTGCTTCTAATAGCATATCTACACCACTTAGGTAATCTTCTACTTTTCTATCGTATACATTAGATTCTTGGCTGATATAGCTAGAAAAATAACGCATTTCTAGTAAGTCTTCCCAAGATAATGGACTAGCATCATTGCCAGGATTAAATACTTGGTATCGAGCTAAAATTTCTCTACACTCTGGATAGTACACCCAGAACAAAGGTAAAGTATATTTAAAGTTTCCATTCTCATCATACTCATCTCGTAATGGAGCCATTCCTAAAATTCTTACATCCAATCTAGAAGATTCTTCATCAAAGAACCACACTTCTTTTACCCTGAATTGTTTAATGTCTTCAGGGTTTAAGTCATTTCTCACTACTTGAATTTGCTCTTCATACGTTTCAGGATCGAAAGTAATAATCGTATCCACGGTTGCACCCATAGAAGCAACTTCATCTGGTTCTAGTGGATAAGAAAACTTATCGTCATCTGTTCCATAGGCAGTAATTTCGCCCTCTGTAGCAGCATCCATTAAGATGGTGAAAAATGGCATTTCTGGATACGCAAATGTTAGATTCATTTTTTCTCTAACATCAATAATCCGCCAAATTCTTTTTTCCCAAAAAATATCTGCTTCCCTTAATGGATCGTAAGGTAATACCCGACGTTCATTGATAATTCGTTTTTCAACAATATCATCTAAAGGTGTTTCGTATTCCTCTTCATCCTCTTCTGTTCGTACTTCTCTTGGAACTTGTGCTAATGCTATTTGAAGCGTAAACAAACATAAAAAGCATCCGATAAAGAACTTAAAATTCATAACTGTAGTTAGGTTGGATTTTGAAAGGTCTTACTTTTAATCTAGTAAGTGGTGAAGACGCTTTCTTAAATTTTCAGATTATTCCACTTTTTCCCACTAATATAAACGCTCAGGAGATAGGAAAAGTATGTTTAGAAATTCAATTTGCCAAGAAGTTGACAAATATAGATAAGTAAGTAGTAAGTAATAGGTATTAAGTAACATATGCTACTTAATACCTACTACCTATTATTTAATCTTAAATACCATAGAGTTGATCTTTCTACCCGCAGCATCACCAGGGCATTTAGCCTTGACGTTCTCGAAGTAGTAAGTATCTCCTGGCTTTGCAGAGCCAACCATACGTTGGGCTTTAGCATCAAATGAACCACTTCTATTGACATGTTGTACTGGATCTTGACGCTTCGCTACTTTTGTTAGTGTAAAGCCATCAATCTTACATTTCGCATCGAAATCAAAACCTTCCAACCAAGGAATAACCCCTCTTTGTGCTTTGAATTCTCCATTACCCATAGAGCCATCTGCTTTCTTACCCAATTTTGCAACTGGATCAGGAATACGCTTTACTCTAAATGTATAAGGCGTATTTGGTAAACCACCACCAGAAACATTGACTGTGATCTCTCCCGGCTTACTAACCGTAGCATCATATTTACCTAGAGCAGTTTTTTTCAAAGTACATCCAGAACAATTTACTTTTAATTCATTACTAGAAATACCAGCAGCCGTTACAGATATTGGATTTGTTACACCAATATACATCACGTTCATCTTATCAGCAGATACGTTCGCAGAACGAACTCCTACTTCATATTCGAAATTTTTAGAAGAAGTAGATACCTCTCCAGTTAAAGGATTGGTAACGGTAGCTGTTAACTTGATTGTTTTCTTACCAGTAGAATTAGTAGTTACACTATACTTAGCGACACCACCATCACCTACTGCCTTTCTTGCACCATCTACTGTTAACTTAATATTTTCTGGTGGAATATCAGAGCTATAGGCTCCTAAAGATATATCTGCTTCAAATTTCTCTCCTTTGATCACATACGCTTTACTAGCGTTGATTACAGGAAAGAATTTATTGAATACAATTTCTTTACCACCCACTAAACCAGCCAAATCACCTACTGCAAATGCTTCCGCATTCTTAGCATCCGTTTGGAATTTAGTCAATAATGGTAATACAGAGATCAAAGGCATTTGACGGAATCGGAAATCTGCCCAACTCGTTTTGCCTTCAGAGATTTCTGCCCAATTTTGGTCTATATCCAAAGCAATATTAGCTTCCATTGCTGCAATTTTTGCATCAATAGCTTTAGTATCTACTTTTCCTGATTTTGTCCTAAAACCAAAAGTTTTAGCATTTTCTGGCTTGCTTAAGATAGCTCGATAAGTTTCGATGAACTTTTGTCTAGCTTCTGCTACCTTCGCTTCTAGGTCATCCCCCATGCCTTCTTCTACTAACATACGGGTAGTGACATCTTTATCTTTTTTACCGATAATCATTTTCTTCAAAGGCTGATCTGCATACAAATAGTCACCATCATCATGGCTACCATTCTTATCACCTGCAGCATCAATCAATTGATCTTTGATGTTTTCTACATAATCTGTAAACTCTTTAGAAGCGGCTCTAATTTCTTTGACTCCATCTCCTAATGGACGGAAATCTTTTTTTGCTTCTTCTGCTAATAAGTTATCTAATGATTCTTGTTGTGCATCAAGTGCTGTATCAGTGATCGTATTGGTTTTTACCAAACTATCATCGATGGTCTTGAAGGCATTCATTACCTCAGCAGATACATTTAATGCTAGCATTGCCGTCAATACTAAGTACATTAAATTAATCATCAGCTGCCGAGGTTCCTTAGGTAAAGACATATGATTTTTTATTTTGGAGTTATAAGACGCTTA
>CAYOBX010000557.1:0-3966 GCA_964402245.1 uncultured Saprospiraceae bacterium
CTTCACTATCTGAACTAATAATTTCTACGTCTTTTCCTTCCTTTAAAAAAACTTTAATTGCATTTGCTAATACTAAAGGACTACCGCTGAAGTCATTATATAAGTGAGCACAAATTATTTTTTTCATTTGTTATTTTTTTTGTAAACCTATCCAACGACTACCAATTCTCTATCCATATTTTCCTCTAACACAGTCGAATAAATTTCATTAATTTCTAATCCTTTACCTTCCCAAGTAAAACGATCTTCATACCTTGCAATAGCTTTTCTAGATAGTTCTTGCTGATAAATAGGCTCCATATAAAGTTTCCTTAATGCCAATGAAAACTGTTGAATAGAATCTGCTCTATTGCTATAAGGAATACTAATACCGCATTCTTTGGTCATTAATTCTCCAGGCCCATAATTATCAAAACATAAGATAGGAATGCCATAGGAAAGTGCCTCTGGTACGACCATACCCGCTCCTTCATGAGAAGGAAAAAAGAAGACCTGAGAAACCTCATAATAAGTTGTGAGTGCTTCTCGGTCCATCCAGTCAATAGAAAGAATCAATTCTTTAGGCAGCTGATAAGCTGCTATCTTTTTATCTAGAATATCTTTTTGTGGCCCTTTACCAATTAATACTAACTGCACTTGATCTTGGTCTGCTTTAGGTAATTGTCGATAAAACTGTACAAAGGCATCAATCGTAATATCAAACCCCTTTAAGGCAACCATTCGTCCTACAGAAAGTATTTGAAAATTTTTGGTTCTTTTCGCTTTGATGCTTGGCCGTTCTGTTCCAGCAGCAGGAATGACTACTATTTTATCATCGCTTACCTTCAATACTTTTTGTACACTGGAGTTAAGTCCTATTATTTTTTCCGCTTTCCATTTAGTTATTTTCAAAAAAGGATCAATAGTCCAAAAGTATTGCTTAACCGCCCATTTCAATTGTTCTAAGATCATAGCCTTCTTTCCACTTGGTTTAATATAGCTCACCGGTATTTTAGGATGGTGTCCAATGGGGCCCCAAATAAATGGTTTTCCCAATAACCATAAAAAAGAAGGCGTCCAATCATTATTAAAATTTAAGTGGTGGGCTATGTCAAACACAAATCTTTTTTTCCAAATAAAAAACACTACTGCTAAATGCCATAAATAATGATATAACAGCGCTCCTCTTCCTCCTTTTTTCCAAAAACGCATCCATAAGGGCAAATCAAAATACACCCATTCTAAAGAAGTTTCTGAACTTAAAGGATGCTCCTTTATATATCGGTCTATTGCTAATTGGTTATTTTCTCTAGTGATAGCGATTACCTTTTGATGCTTAGCAGATTCTTTGATGATGTTCCAAGCAATACCATCTTCTGATCCTTTATAGGGGTTAACTGCGTAAGCTGTAATTAATATGTTGGATTTCATTTTTTATGTTTTTCTTTTTAACAAATCCTGTACTTGTAGCAGATCTTCTAAGTAGTTAGTTAAGTAGGTATTGTCCAATATTTACTTTAATCAAAGTAGGTTCTTTAATCGTCTTTAAGACCTTCGCAGGTAATCCACCAATAACAGTATTAGATGGCATTGACTTAGTAACAACTGCCCCTGCTGCAATAACACAATTATCACCGATTGTCACTCCATCTAGGATGGTTACTTTGGCACCAATCCAACAATTATTACCGATAATAATTCCTTTTCTGGTAACCCCTTGAAATCTTATTAATTCATTGGTATTGTGATAGTTATGATTTTCTGGGTGGCAACTAAAGTATTGCCCGATGATACAGTCATTCCCTATGGTAAGGCCTCCCCCACCTCCTAGGTAAGCAAACTCTCCTATGCCTACAGAATCACCAATTTTTATACTTGATCCAATATTATTAAAAGAGGTAGAAGTAATAATTCTGCTAAAGGCTCCAATTTTTACATTATTACCAAAGTGAATAGGCTTGCGTCCCAAAGCACTCACATATACTTGATCTTCAAATTGGTTCCATTTCCCAAATCGAATATTATGCTGGTATTGAAATCGTACACCTCTGCCTAAAAAGAGCGTTTTAAAAAATCGACCTCTAAAGATAAATTTAAGCGAACGTGCCCAACATCTCCCTTTTTGAATGACTAGAGCAATCAATACTCTAAGAGTGATCGCATCGTCTAACTTAAAACTTGGATTTTTTAATTGAATGAATTGTGTTAATATATTTTTAAACATTTGATAAATAATTTAGGTGTGATAAAAAGTACACACAAAGTCGTCTTACATGCATGGCGACTCTGCGTGTCTAACTACAAATGCAAAAAATATTGTTTGATAGTTTTTAAAGTATCTTGTCTTTTAATATTTTCGATTGCGAGATAAGTACCGAGGTGTTTTTGATCTAATTCTTGGAAGAGTGTTTTATAATTAGTCGTCAATTCTTCAATATCTTTAGCAGCTAATTCTTGTTTGCGAGCTAGTATAGTAGCCGTATCTGCATAAAGGAATATGTTTAATTCTGGTTTTAGTAAGAATTGATATAAGTGTTTTGGAATGGCCTTATTGATTTGAATATTAGATCGCTTTCCATCTGCTATAAAATCAAAATAATAACGATCATATAATACAGTGTAACCTCTTAACACATACTTTACCCAGATGTACAATTGACCAATTAGATAATCAATATAGTAGTAACTAAATCTTAGTAGAGAAGAAAACTGATTGTTGTTAGTCCCTTGTCTTGGCAGTCGTTCAACAGAACGTTGTTCAGCACCTTTTTTACCATAGCGCCATGCGCTAATGATCGGTAAAAGAGATGGACGGTGTCGAAGTACGATTACTTTTTTTCTAAACGTTCCTTGGATTAAATTCAAAGTATCCTGAATAATAGTACTCTTGCCGGCACCGTCCACGCCGCTGAAAGTAATAATCTGTCCTCTATTAACTTTCAAGCTGCTCCAACAATTATTAACATACTTACGCCCATATTTAAACTGATTTCTTAAGGAGTTGGTTTTTAATTTTTTAACGGATTGGAGTAATTTAGCTCTCTGCTGTTGTTGGAAAATAGTTGTCTCAAAAAGTGAATTGAACGAGGTATTATATTTTTTATTGAATCCTTCTATTAAGTCCATTTGTTGTGGTGCAGATAAGTTGCTAAAGTATTGATAATACTTATCTGTCAGTCCTCCATAATTTAAATAATTGAATAAGAGCGCATGCTCAAAAACAATTGATTTAGGACAGGCTTTGATTCCATTTATTAGAATAACATTCTTCCAAATGTAGATATTGGGGAGGTACACCAGTTGTTTTCTCATTAACTGAGATAATAAATCCAATTGTAAAAAATCTCCGTTTTTGAAATGCAAGTAATAATGAGTTACATCTAATTTTTTCTCTTGTTTAACTAGTTCAATATCAGGAGTACTTTGAATAAATTGAGCAATTTTTGCAGCCACATCTTCTTCCACTAACATATCTAAATCTGACTCCTCTGGTAAGTTCTTTAGATCTGTCCCAAGCCACTTTAGCAATACATACTGGTCATTTGCTATATGCTGAAATAATTGTTGGATAAAAGTGTTTTTAGATTTTGTCATTTGTATCATGTTAGTTGTCTATATAATTACCAAGCGTATACCAAGCCCTTAAACAATTAATTATCAGCCCCTTATGTCGAATCAAAAAATCAATATGTTCCCATATTGGGAAAGCATTTTGGAATTGGGAAACTGGTGTAATTATTGACTCAAGTAACTAAGTAACGACGAAACAATAACTCCATCATTTGGACGGCTTCTTTTGCCCTCATTTCCCCTTAAAAAATACTTCCGTAGCCCAGCTATGCAAGGATTTTTTAAGGAAAACTGAGAACAAAATAAACTCGACCAAAAGACGGATTTATTATTTCGTCGTTACTAAAGACAAACCCCAATTAATTTGAGTGTAAAACAGATCGGGGGCATAATTGAACGCAGAGACGCAAAGATGCA
>CAYOBX010000558.1:0-3954 GCA_964402245.1 uncultured Saprospiraceae bacterium
GCTAAACTCAAAAGAGGGTGCGATGGTCGAAGTTTGTAACTTCGACCCAATATTCTCTTTTCTACCGACATATCGTATCTGAGGGCACGAAATACCTATTTCAGAAGGCGGATCCACCCATTTTAGGCACTAAAAAAAAGAAAAAGCAGCTACTCGTATACACGAAGTAGCTGCCTATAATAAATATTACCATTAAAAATACCTAGTCCTTCTTTAGAAAGAAGATAGATATAGAGTTCTTATACAGTTATTGGTTTTTCATTAACAGGTAACAAATTATTTTTCAAGGCGTGCTGCACTTCCTTAATTTGATTATTCACCCCTTTTCGCTTTCGCTCAATGATCGTCAAATCAATATTTCGATGCTTGGCATTGACTTCAAACTCTTCAATAATTTCGATAACATCATAATCAATATTAATAGACTTAGACGCGTCGATGATTACTTTAGTACCATCTGGAATCTGGCTAAGTGTTCTTTGAATACTTGCTTTATTAATGAAGGTGACATCTTCGGCCAATGCTAATCTTAATATACCATCTCTCATATGCTTACTTCTTTCAAAAAGGAATGGTTTCTTATAATTGTTATATAAAACATAGAAGATAGCTACTGCTAGTCCCATACCAATTCCCATCAATAAATCGGTAAAAACAATTCCTAAAATAGTGACCATAAAAGGAACAAAATGCGCCTTTCCTAATCCATACATTTGCTTAAATAAAACTGGCTTTGCTAACTTATAACCCACTAAAAATAAAATAGCTGCTAAGCTCGCTAAAGGAATTAAATTTAACAAAAATGGAATCGCCATAGCTGATGCCAATAAAATTACTCCATGAATAATAGCAGACATTTTAGTACGGCCACCCGATTGAATATTTGTAGAACTTCGGACAATCACTTGCGTGATCGGTAAGCCACCAATCAAGCCAGATACAATATTAGCTACCCCTTGTGCTTTTAACTCCTGATTAGCAGGGGTCACTCTTTTGAAAGGATCTAATTTATCTGTTGCTTCCAAACACAACAAAGTTTCTAAACTAGCAACTACTGCGATCGTTATCCCTGTTATCCAAACTGTTGGAGAACTTATACTACCAAAGTCAGGAAAGGTAAATTGATTAAAGAAACCATTAATGCTGTCAGGTACAGGAATTTTTACCACCTGCTCTGCGGTCAATGCTAAAGCAGGAATATTTTGAAAAATCAAATTCAAAACTATACCTAAACCTACTACTACTAATGGTCCTTGAACTAATTGGAATAATTTGATTTTCTTCATAAAGGATTGCTCCCATAAAATCAAAATTAACATAGAGATAGCTGTAATTGTAATAGCCCCCATACTCAAAGCATCGAACATATAGAAGAGCTCTGAAAAGGTATTATGTCCATCAGGCTGATTAAAACTAAGATTACCTGCATAATCTTTATCATATCCAACAGCATGGGGAATCTGTTTTAGAATAATGATAATCCCAATACCTGAAAGCATTCCTTTAATTACAGAAGAAGGAAAATAATACCCAATAATTCCAGCCTTAGCAAAACCTAATAATAATTGGAATATACCACCAATAACCACTGCCATTAAGAAAATATCAAAGGCTCCTAATTCTTGGATAGCAGTTAAAACAATCACTGCTAATCCAGCGGCTGGACCGCTCACTCCTAATTGAGAGCCACTTAATGCTCCTGCGACAATGCCGCCGACAATACCCGCAATGATACCCGAAAACAAAGGTGCTCCCGAGGCTAATGCAATTCCTAAACATAATGGAACTGCTACTAAAAACACAATAATTGCCGCTGGCACATCATGCTTTAAATTCTTTAAAAAATCGTTCTCTAGATTCATATTATTTTTTTTAGTCAGGCAATAAAATGACTGGTCAAACCTTTACGGTTTAACTAGATGTTTAATTAAATTAGGGTGAAATTTGAGCTATTGTAATTCTAGGAAAAAGGAAATTACAACGTTGATAACGCAAATATATAGGTTACACAAAATAATAGCAATACTATTATATAAATAACTAATGCTTTAACAGATAATATTTAAACTTGTTCAAAAAGCATTTTACTTTTATAAAAAGAAGTAAAACAACTTATAATTTGAAATAAGTTTAATATTCTTAATTGTATTTTGAATATATATTAACCTACAAGCTATTAGTTTGTTAATGCATTTAAAACCCTTAATTTTATTGTATCGAACACCTTGTAATTATGATATTAAAATGACATTAAAATATCTAGCTATAGTGGTTTTACTAAGCCCTACTTTTGTAATTGGACAAATAGAGGAAAATAAAATTCCTGACAATCAAACTATTTTAAAGAGTATATTCTTTGGAGGAGGTAGCTCCTACATTGATGAAGCACAAGCAGAAGGTTTAAGAGAATTAATTTATTCAGTAGAAAATATAAATAGATATGAAGTAATTGTGAATAGCTTTACAGATAATATTGGAAGTCGGCAATATAATCAATGGTTGTCTCAACAACGAAGTAGAGCTGTCATTGAAATATTAAATCAATTGGATATTCCAATAGATATGATATTAAAGGCAGATTTTGGCGAAGATGACCCTATTTATGATAATAGTACTTTTCAAGGGCAGTTGAGTAATCGGCGCGTGGATGTAATATTACGGCCTTTGGCCTTTTAGAGTCAGTTGGTTGCCTAAGCGATGCCTAGCATCGATGAGGCCCGCCCGACCGAAGTCATTCGGGCTGGTTTTTCAACATGAACTATAAAAAGATTCGAGGAACCGTTTACGGACGGGTTTGCCAAAGGAAAAAGAACAAGTAGAAGAATGTACATTTATTATTGAATCATAAAAGCATCCAAATTATGCAAAACTTAATTACTTTAGGAGAATTCATCATCAAAAATCAGCAAGATTTTCCTTATGATAAAGGAGAATTAACAAGAATGTTTAATGCCATTACTTTAGCTTCAAAAGTAATGAATAGCCAAATTAATAAAGCCGGTTTAGTAGATGAATTAATGGGAAAAGTAGGAACAGAAAATATTCAAGGCGAAGACCAAAAAAAATTAGACGTTTATGCCAATAAAATATTTATCAATGCCTTAAAAGCAAGAAATGAAGTTTGTGGTATTGCCTCGGAGGAGGAAGAAGAAACCATCACTTTTGAAAATGAGTCGGGCATAAATGGAAAGTATATTGTATTAATCGATCCCATTGATGGGTCTTCCAATATTGAAGTAAATGTTTCGATAGGTACTCTTTTTGGCATTTATCGGAGGGTTTCACCTGTTGGAACCCCTGCTGCTTTGAAAGATTTTTTACAAAAAGGACGGCAACAAGTAGTTGCGGGATATGTCATTTTTGGTTCTTCTACTATGCTCGTTTTCACAACAGGAAATGGGGTAAATGGCTTTACTTATGACCCCTCAATTGGTGTATTTTATCTATCCCACCCTAATATTAAGATTCCTAAAAATGGAGATATTTATAGTATTAACGAAGGAAACTATGCCTATTTCTCAGATAATATGAAAGCATATATAGATTACTGTAAAGATATTGACACCGCTACCAATCGCCCATATACCGGTCGATATATTGGTTCTATGATAGCCGATTTGCATCGGAACTTTTTGAAAGGAGGGATTTATATGTATCCCGATTCTCAAAAATTCTCTAGGGGAAAACTTCGTTTATTATACGAATGCAATCCGATGGCTTTTTTAATAGAACAAGCAGGGGGAATAGCTACGGATGGGAAACAAGCGATTCTGGATATACAACCCACAGAGATTCATGAAAGAACGCCGTTTTATGGAGGGTCAACGGACATGGTAAAAGAGTTGAAAGCAATATTGGCTCATAAATCTGTGTAATTTATTGCTCTACCGAACTTGTAGAATAAGGGTTTTCTTATAAAAAAGTATTCGCTAAAAATTAGGCTAAAAACGTTAA
>CAYOBX010000559.1:0-3954 GCA_964402245.1 uncultured Saprospiraceae bacterium
CTCAGACAAGAATGTCTAAGCTACATTTTGCAAGAATCGTCAAAGATCCGTTTTTTTTAAGAATATTTTTTTGGTTCTGTGACATTTTTTGCAAAGCGTAGCTCAAGCTTCCAGCTTGAGAATATTACTCAAGCTGGAAGCTTGAGCTACGGGTACATCTTATGCAAAAATGGTCAATGAACCGCTTTTTTTCAACTACAAAAGTCCAATAATGGCAAAGCCACAATCAAATTAGTGTTGATTTTTATGCTTTGAATACTTCATAAGAAACTGTGAAATGATATAAGTCAATTGTCCATATTCTATCAAAAAACCATCATGACCATAATCAGATTCTATAATTTCTAAAGAAGCATCTTTTATATACTTTGCCAAAAATTCCTGCTCCCTCACTGGGAATAAAATATCGGTAGTAATACCAATCACTAACGTTTGAGCAGTAACTCGTAATAATGCTTCCTTTGTCCCTCCTCGGTCTCTACCAACATCATGGGAATCCATTACTTTTGTCAGCGTGTAATAGGCTAAAGGCTCAAAGCGTTTTCTCAATTTCATCCCTTGGTACCGTTGATAGGAACTTGCTTTAAAGTCATCTATCTTAGACACCTCATCTTGCTGGGAGGCCTCATAAGTATTATAGTGTCTATAACTTGCTATTGCGATGGCTCTTGCCGCTTCCAATCCTTTAAAACCAGCTTCTGGATGCTGATTGTATAGCGTCGAATCAGCTTCCATAGTCATTCTTTGTGTCGCATTAATGGCAATGCCCCAAGGAGAAAATTTGGCATTAGTGGCTATCGGAATAATTATATCAAACATCTCAGGTTCCATCACTGCCCATTCCATCAACTGCTGCCCACCTAAAGAACCTCCAATGCCTATATGTATCTTTTCAATTCCCAAATGCTGCTTTATAAGTTGGTGAGCTTTTACGACATCCCTAATCGTAATCAGTGGAAAATCCTTCAAATAAGGCTTCTGGGTTTTAGGATTCTCTGATGACGGACAAGTTGATCCATAACAAGAACCCAATACATTAACACAGACAATAAAATAGTTCTTCGGATCAAATAACAAACCTTCTCCAATCAATCCATCCCACCAATCCAGTACATCTGCATTACCGGTTAAAGCATGAAATACCCATAGCACATTATTCTTTTTAGGCTGAAAAGTTCCGTAAGTACAATATCCTATCTCTAACTCCAACAACACTTCCCCACTTTCTAGCGGAAAGTTTTGAGTATGTTTTAAAACTTGTAATTCGGCTTTGTTATAGTTGTCAATCAAAGTTGGTACTTATATAGATTCTTTGAAAAATCAATTTACAATTAGAACAATGGCCTATACTAAACATTGAAAGACATTCACTAATAGTAATCAAATAGCAAATACCTATAGTGACCCAAAATCAATGCAGACATCCTAATGATAAGACATCTAAATACAGACACAAATGACCAAAAAAATGTACGGAGTATACTTTTTTGTCTTTATAGTTCCAATACTATTTTCTAATAGAAAATATCTTGGCGGGAATTGGCACCTTACCTAAAGGACTAGGGAGGTTGCCAGGGTTGCATGGAGCCCGATCTCTTCACCCTTCTCTATAAAAACCCATCAAGATGGGAATGAAAAATAGAGGATTCTAAAAGTAGAATAACTGAATATATTCTTTTAAAGACAAGAACACTGTATTCTCTAAAGTGATTTTATCTTTCTATCAATATTATAAAAACAGATACTTACTTTTGTAGAAATATAATGGTTACAGTTTAACCATGTGTTACAAAATTATTGTGAATTTTGATAATATTCAAATAATTTGTAAAGTTTATTACTAGCATTTTCAGATTAATTATATGGTCATTTTTTCATGTTTTATAAAAAAGCAAAATTCATGAATACATTAAAACCTATTTTTATTTCTACTTTTCCTGTGGTTGCCTTATTAATTGCTATTTATAGTGGAAAGACTTTATTAGCCGAAGGGTTTACCTTGCAGTAAATGGTCAAATCCTTTTTGCGGATCTAACAGACAATTACAGAGTGAGACCAGAACCTAGTACTTTTTTAAAAATATTAGATAATTCAGTCTCCTTAACCTGACAAATTTATATAAGAACAATATTGGAGCTGATACGTTCTGTATACTACATATAGCCGTCAGACTAACTATCTTTCTTAAATATCTCATAACAAATAATATGAAAATCGAATTAACAAGAGCCGATGATGCCTATAACTTCATTTCTAAAAGTGAAGATGGTCATACTGTTGTATCAGATGGATCGGAAGGTATTGGAGGGGGTAATAAAGGAATGCGCCCTATGGAAATGGTCTTATCGGCAATAGCGAGTTGTAGCTCTATAGATGTAGTTATGATTCTAAAAAAGCAACGCCAGCAGCTAGATGATATAAAAGTAACCGTCACTGGTAACCGTGCTACGGACCAAGTCCCAGCCGTTTTTACAGATATTCATATCCATTTTCAACTAACTGGAAATATCAAGCCTAAGAAAGCAGAACAAGCCGTTACTGGTTCTATGGAAAAATATTGTTCTGTCTCAAAAATGTTGGAATCCACTGTGAAGATTACGCATAGTCATGAGATTGTTTAAGTAGACCGCTTCGCTGTCAGGAGTCAGATCACTACGCTGTCAGATGTAGGATGTTGACCATGCGGAACACAACCTACGTCTGACAGCGTAGTAATCTGACAGTTCCGTTAGCGCAAGTTAACTAGAACGATCTGACTTCTATTCCTAGGCTTCTTCTTCATCTTCCGCCGCACTTACCCGTTGGGCAACCCCAATACTTATTTCATAAAGAAAAAACAAAGGAATCCCAATTAAAAATTGAGTAATTGCATCTGGTGGCGTAATCATTGCAGCCAAAATCAGGATAATTACAATTGCATGCCGTCTATAAGTACGCATAAACACTGCATCAATCAAACCTATTTTCGCTAGAAAATATACTGCTACAGGTAGTTGAAAAATGACCCCAGTAGGCAAGGTAAATAAGACCATATAATTAACATAAGATTCTAAGGTAGGGGCGTTGATCGCTCCTATATTGTAACTTGCTAAGAACTTTATGGCAAAAGGAGCAATCACAAAATAGCCAAAGGAAACTCCTGCTGCAAATAGAAATGTACAAATAAATACAAATCCTCTTGCTGCTTTACGTTCCTTATCATACAAACCAGGCTTAACAAAACGCCAAATCTCCCATAAAATATAAGGAAAAGATAAGATAACTCCTATCAATAAAGATGCTTTAATATGTACTATGAATTGCTCGGCGAATACACGAGTTTCCAAATTAAAGACTGGTGGCGCAAAAGAAGGAATTACCTTTGAAATGATACGGTAAGTGATAAAATCTCCTTGCTTTGGAGACATAAAGACCCATTGAAAAAAGCTTTTACCACCTACAAAGGCAGCTATAGCAAATATCACTATAGAGCTAATGGACCGAATCAAATGCCAGCGCAATTCTTCCAAATGGTCTAAGAAAGACATTTCCTTCTCTTCTTTCCCAGAGCCTAACTTATCTACATCTACTTGATCGAGTGGCATTATTTTATAGGTTTATTCTAGCGAAAGTTCATTAGGGATAGATAGCACATCTATATTCGTCAAAATTAAAAAATAAATTCGGCTTATCCCTATAAATTAGTAAACAAAAATGCGCTGAACTCCTAATGGAATCCAACGCATTTAAGGTCGTTTGTATTTGAATTAGCAATACATCCAAAGTTTATTCAAAAAATGTGTCAAAATCTGATTGTCAAAACCATGTAAGCATTTGAACTTGAGCTTGATACTTGAATTTGAACTTCCTCTAGCTATTACTTCAAATTTTACAGTATTTTAGTAACGGTCACCACCGAAACCACCTCGGCCACCGCCGCCGCCACCATAGCCACCACGACCACCGCCGCCGCCA
>CAYOBX010000560.1:0-3943 GCA_964402245.1 uncultured Saprospiraceae bacterium
ATTGAAAATAAAATTAGCCGTTCAGATAAATTTATTCAAACTCAAGTTAAACCTTTAAATAGACATTTCGTTCATTCTTATTGTTAAGTTACTTATAAAGTTTACTGTTCTTTAACAGATATTAAGAATAATATAAGGATCACAAAAATACTAAATTCACTTTCAATAAGCCCTCTTAAAAAAGGTCAGTTTAGGGGATAAGTTGTAATTTTGCAATGCACAACAATAAATATTAACAATATCATGATAAAAGATACTCTAATAACTGGTTTAATTCAAAAAGAATTGCAGCGCCAGAGAGAAGGAATTGAATTAATTGCTTCTGAAAACTTTACAAGTCAAGCCGTTATTGATGCTATGGGTACTTGTTTAACGAACAAATATGCAGAAGGCTATCCAGGCAAAAGATATTACGGTGGATGTGAAGTAGTAGATGAAATTGAACAACTAGCTATTGATCGTTTAAAAGAATTGTTTGGTGCGGAGTATGCCAATGTACAACCACACTCTGGTGCGCAAGCGAATGCAGCTGTATTTTTAGCCTGCTTACAACCTGGAGATACAGTATTAGGTTTTGATTTAGCACATGGTGGACACTTGTCTCATGGCTCTCCTGTAAATTTTTCAGGCAAGGTCTATAAGCCCGTTTTCTATGGTGTTGAAAAAGAAACTGGTCTTATCGACATGGATAAAGTGGAGCAGAAAGCAATAGAAAACCAACCTAAATTGATCGTATGTGGTGCATCCGCTTATGCAAGGGATTGGGATTATGCTAGATTTAGAGCAATTGCAGATAAGGTAGGTGCTTTACTATTAGCAGATATTGCTCACCCTGCAGGTATGATTGCAACAGGTTTGTTAAACGATCCAATGCCACATTGCCACATCGTTACTTCAACAACTCATAAAACGCTTAGAGGACCAAGAGGTGGATTGATCATGATGGGTAAGAATTTTGAAAACCCTTGGGGTCGAAAAACAAAAAAAGGAAATCCAATCAAAATGTCTGCTATTCTAAATAGTGGTGTTTTCCCAGGTATGCAGGGCGGGCCTCTAGAGCATGTAATTGCAGCAAAGGCAATTGCTTTTTATGAAGCTCTACAACCTGAATTTAAAACCTATGGAGAGCAGGTAATAAAAAATGCCAAAGTAATGGCTAGTGCTTTTATGAGTAAAGGCTATCATGTTGTGTCGGGGGGTACGGACAATCATTTGATGTTAATTGATCTTCGTTCCAAAAATGTTACAGGAAAAGTAGCAGAGAATGTATTAGTCCGAGCAGATATTACGGTTAATAAAAACATGGTGCCATTTGACACGCAATCACCATTTGTTACTTCAGGTATTCGAGTTGGAACGGCAGCAGCTACAACAAGAGGCTTTAAAGAGGATGATTGTTTAAGAGTAGTAGATTGGATAGATGCTATATTGAGTGATGTGGAAAACGAAAATTTAATTCTAAATACAAAAAAGGAAATCAACCACTTTATGGAACAATTTCCATTGTATGAACAGTCAGCAGTAGTTGGATAATTTGTATTTAAAATGTACCATAAAAAAAGCCTCTTCATTACTGAAGGGGCTTTTTTCATGGCATATCGCACAGAAGGTTTGGCGACAAAGCTGCTAAACCAATTATTTCATTGGGTAGTTTCGCTACCCGTTTTATTTGATTTTTATTCAGATTTCACTTGGTTTGGTATTTGTATTACCATTGTCGTAACCTGTTTAGTATTTTCATCGTCTTATAGTAGAGACGTTATTTTTATAAAGACGTTGCGGTGCAACGTCTCTACTAACCTAATACACATCATGAGCATGATATACCTTTCAAAATTGACAATTTTTCTATTCACGCTTTTCTCTGGAATAATTGGAGGAATAATCGGTTGGTATTGGAAAAAACAAAGTGAAGGTACTTGGAAAGAAGATTTTAAAGTTCTAGAAAAAGAAAACAAGTCTCTCGAAAAAAAGACAAAAAAAGCAAACAAAGACAATATCCGTTTAAAAAAGCAAGTAGACAATTGGAAAGAAAAAGTAGAAAATTTAGACATTGAATATAAAGATCAAGTAGCTAATTTAAAAGAACAAATAGCTTTAGCTAAGACTACAGACAAAAAACAAGTAGAACAAATCCGTCAGTTAGAATCTACCAATAAGAATACTAAAAACAGTTTAGATCGCTTAGAAAATGCACATATTAAATTAAAAGAAAAATATAATTTAGATATGGCAGATCTGAAAGAATGGCGGAAGAATAAAGATAAATTTAATCGAGAGGTAAAAGATATAAAGAGTCAGCTAAAAGTAGCCAATGAAAAGGTGATTCGATTAACAAATGCCAATGAAAAAATGGCAAAAGAGATTGAGGAAAACAATGCTTTTGTTAGTAAATTAAGAAGCTTAAAAGCAGTCAATAAGAAATTAAAAGAAGATATTAAATATTGGGAAAAGAAACATTATGATACGCATCATGAATTAGCTGCGCTGAAAGATACCTTTGAAGAATTGACCAATAAGCATCAATCTTTAGAACTACAAAGCCAGTCAGTCAGTCAAAATAATCAGCAGATGTTACAGAAGGTTCAAGAGTTTAAAACTAGATTCGTGGATGTTCATAATAAATATCATAAGTTATTGGAGTCTCAGAAAAACTAGCTTGGGAGGATTAATTCCTTCGGAATTTTATAAAAGATTGAACACAGAGGCACAGAGCACACAGAGTATAAAAACTAAATTTAACTCTGTGAGCTCTGTGTTTCCGTGTTCAATTTTATAAACTCAGTACCTCTCTTTTCTATTTTTCTCCCCGACTCAACAAAATTCGCTTAGCCGCCACGCCTTCCACTTTTTCTCTAGAATAAAAGACAGGAAAAAATTGATCCTGTGCCCAAAGTTTAAATAAATTATCATAAAAAGGATCATCAGGATTTCCTGATTGCCCAGGACTATTCGTTCCTAAGCATTGATCCCAATCTCCTGTATCCACAATCATTCGGAAAGAAGCACCACTCGATTGATTGTCATTTCCACCTGTACTGCCAACTGTATAACCATTACCACCTCTAGGCATAGGTCCGACATCCAGTTTTTCTCGTATAGCTGGTTTGACCGCATTACTCATTGGATGCTTTAATTTGATATGTTTGTATTTTTCTTGACCGTACTGCCACTTAGATATATCTGTTCCAAGTCTTTTAGTTAAACCACTAACCGCATCGTTTAATGCACTTAATAAAAATTGATCTCTTCCTGACATGGTGTTTTTGCCAAATTTGTTATCAGGCGTTACCAGCCAATCTATCACTCGTTTTAATTGAATATTGAAGTAAGGTTGCACTTCTTTTGGAACGACCAATTGGGTCATATTTTTCTTCAAAGCATTTTCCCAAGCCACATAGATTCCAGCCTCCACTGAATTTTTATCTAGATGATAGCCTTTCCAATCCACTAACATTTTTCTAGCTTTTTCTACCTGTTGATTAGATGCTTTTAAATTTGTTAATAAAGGAACCAAATTACGAGCAGGCACAGAGTAATAGTCTGTTTGTAAAGCGGCCATATCCATCAAAGAATGTTTACGACCTGTATTTAAAATTTCTGATAGTCGATTGCCTCTATAGGGATCAGACCATTGATAGGCTAGTGTGTTTTTATGGGGATATTTAACAGAAGTAACATTTTCATTAGCAGTTGCAAAAATACCACTTGGTGGATTATAGACATTCGGTTTTTCTATGATCGGTAAATAACCTGACCATTCATACTGTCCATCACCAGGCACTGGAACCATTCCACTAAAATTGGGACGAATAGGAGCAATACCTACTGCTTGCCAGCCTATATTACCTTCCTTATCTGCCCATATCATATTTTCTCCTGGGATATGGCTATAGTTACAAGCAGCTCTAAATTCTTCAAAGTTTTTAGCTTGATCCATACG
>CAYOBX010000561.1:0-3942 GCA_964402245.1 uncultured Saprospiraceae bacterium
CTAAAAATTGAAAAATGTTGTTCTTAGTTTGTCTTTATTTGTCCCTAAAAATTGAAAAATGTTGTTCTTAGTTTGTTTTTTATTTGTCCCTAAAAATTGAAAAATGTTGTTCTTAGTTTGTCTTTATTTGTCCCTAAAAATTGAGTTTAAATGGAAAATATATAGGGGGGATTGAGAAAATTAAAGGGGGGAGAAAGTTTGTGTAGAAACGTTTTTTTTTCTTATCGGTTGGTGGAAGGTAATTAACCGTTTCGTTGTCACAAATATAAGCCTGATTAACATTAGGCGCAAGTTTTTGTTTTATGCTGACAAGCGTCTATCTCACAAAAATACAATTTAATACCCTGAAAACCAGTACTTTATTAGTCAAAAAAAAATATTAAATATTAATTTACCACATAAAACAAAACAATAATACATCGGTCTATATTTCAAGAAATGGCTAAATAAACCGTTCACAATTTTACTATTTCTGGTAGTTATCCATTTTTTAATAGTAAATATCTATATTATTTTGTTTTTGTATTGACAGTGACATTTAATAATTAAAAAAACCAATTAGAAGTCTTATTCTAATTGGCTTTGTCGTTAATATTTGTTACAGTGTTTCAAGGTAGATTGATCAAAACTGGCTGGATAAATACAAGTATTTTAGATAATCACTTGGTTTTTGGTGAAAATAAGTTCGAAAAACAAAAAACACTTTATTGAAGATCAGCAAGCTGTAGGGTTCTTGGTTTAAGACTCGGCAACAAGTATGCTTAATACTACTTTTAGAGGGGGTAAATTTGTTTTATTTTTTTATAAAAAAACAAAAACAAATTTACCCCCCTCTAAAAAACTATATAATAGCTACTGCTTGCCTGATGTTAAGACCTTATTCTACACAATTTAAAAGGTGTAAATCAGATTAATTTTTAACCTGTTCCAGTTCTAATCCCTGACGAATTCCCTTTTCTAATGCAGGTATACCCTTACTCATCCATTGAGGCATTGCCTCCCCTTTTAAGTAATGATCAAAGTATTGTTGCATTCTGATATTGAAATCTTTTCTGTTTTGCAATTTAACCGGCCAGTGAGGTTCGCCATTATAATTTAATAACCAAGCAGGTTTGCCTAGCCGACGTAAGGCCGTAAAATACTCAATTCCTTGATACCAAGGAACGGCGGCATCTTTATCATTATGCATAATTAATACAGGAGTATTCGTCTTATCTAATTCAAAAAGTGGAGAGTTTTCAATATATCTCAATGGGTATTCCCAAATAGTTCCACCAATACGACTTTGCGTTTTCTCATATTGAAACATCCTGCTCATGCCACTACCCCATCGAATGCCACCATAAGCGGAAAACATATTGACTACTGGTGCACCACTTTCCGCACATTTAAAAATATTGGTCTTATTTAATAAATAAGCGATTTGGTAGCCTCCCCAACTATGTCCTTGTACTCCTATTCTTTCTTTATCAATAAATCCATCTTTTATTAAAGAGGTGACACCAGATACTACTGCATTATAACAACTCTGTCCAGGATAGCCATTAATGTATTTTATATCAGGATTAAAAATGACATATCCTTTACTGACATAGAAACTATAATTGATCGTTGAGCGATGCGGAAAAGGAGCACGGTGCCGATACAAACCATCAGAGTTTCTTTCATAGAAATTAACGATCAATGGATATTTTTTCTTTGGATCAAAATTATCTGGTTTGATCAATAAACCTTCTACATCCTCTCCACTAAGGGATGTCCATTTATAGAGTTCCGCTGATCCCCATTGAAAGTTTTGTTGTTGTGGATTCGCATCGCTTATTTCTTTTGGAGCATCAAAATTTAAATTACTATATAATAGATTTGGATAGGTTCTAAAATTTTCTCTAGTAAACACAATCTTATCTGCATTTTTTGCCTTAATTGGTCGAGTGCCATAGTAATGGGACGTCATAGTGGGTGTAGTCAAAACGCCCGTCTCCCAATCCAACCATGCATATCCACTTTCTTTAGTGACTTCATCAAACACCTTTAATAAAAGTCGTTCTCCTTTGTTTACAAAGAATTTCTCTCTATCTAAACGAAGGTATCGATATCTCCATTTTTTTTCTCGCCCCTGAGTCAATCTTACAGACTTAGTATTCCCTGTAGGATCTACTTTCCAAAGGTCATATCGATCATAGACTAAAAAATATTCGTCGTTCGCTGCCCAGGTTGCATAACCTGAAGATCTTGGATGCATTGGCCGATCATTCAATTCATCATAGAAAGGATGTTCCTCATTATTCGTCATTTGGATGGCCTTACCTGAAGATACATTATAGGCATACCAAGCGGAATCAGGGGATACATACGCAAATGCATACTTACCTACAGGAGATAAATTCACACTGCCGCGTACACCAGTAGCAATTTGTTTCTTTCTACCTGTTTGACTATTAACTATATATACATCTCGTCCTGCCGGGCCTCCTTCCCAAGACACTTCTTTATAATAAGGCAATTCATTGTAGGCTAAAATACTTTCCACATTGGCATCTGCACTAAAACGCACCTCCGGCGATTCTTCATTGGAAATTTGTGTAAATAAATTAGTTGCTGGATGGTATACTACCGTATAGCTTCTTTTTGCTTCTCTGTCTTGCTCTGCTTTTTGTTGCGTATGTAATTTAGCATCTTGCCAATGCCATACCTCTACCTTGACAATCTCTTCTTCTAATAAAGCCGTGTCTTGTAGAATTGGAGCAGGGGCAATTCCCCAAAATAATTGACGACCATTTTTTGAAAATCTTGGTTTCTTATGTTCACTCACCCTCCAATTATCTGGAAGTAAAGCAGAGTTGTTATTGGCTATACTACGAGCCTTTGATTGGTCTTCTTTCCAATAGAACAATTCAAATGGAGCTACTTCTGCGTTTGTGGTATCAAAATTGGCATGAAAAGCAAGCTGTTTTCCTGCCTCATCAAAGACTAGGTTTTTATAATCTCCCTTTTGTTTCCATAAAGCAGTGTTCTTATTTGTAGTACAATTAAATAAATAAATGCCTGCTGCAACAGTGGAGTCATTGCCTGTTGTAGTATAAGCGATCTTATTGTTTTCTTTGGATAGTTGAAAATCTAGTACAAAAGGAAAACTATAGACTTCTTGATTTTGTAAATTCTTCATATATAGTGTAGTTCCATTTTTAGCATTTTCCTTTTTCACCTTAATTTTTTCCTTCGTCTTAGTAGTATCTGCTATGGGTCTTTGGACTTTCACAATTTCTTGTGATTCTTTTAAATAAGCTACCCATCCACCCCAATCGCTAGGTGCTTTAAATTTTTTAACCTCTTTAATGGTATCTAGTCTATTGGTACTCAAGTTATAAATACCTAAGTGATTTTTGGGTAAATCCTTTTTGTCTACCTTTTGTCGACGTAGGGCTTTTAGACTATCCGACGCAGGTTTTATATTAAAAAATACGAATTGATTATCGGCACTGATCGTTGGTAAGGAGGCTCTATCAAAAGAGGTTAATTGATTTTTAACAGCATCATATATTTTGACCGTACCATCGCCTTCTTCTCCTTTTAGCGTATACACGACCCAATTTCCATCATTGGATATTTTAGGGCGTATGATTTTTTGCCAAGACACTAGTTCTTCGTGGCCTAGTTCTTTTTTGATAATACTATTTTGACTAATTAGGAATATTGGAGATAGGAATAAGAGCAGAATTGAGAGGAATTTGGACATGCTGTGCTTTTTAATGATTAATATCAGCTTCAAGGGGTTCGTCCAAAGATAGTAAATTTGTTAAGGAAGAGATTAGAAAAGTAATAGCTTACATTTTTTTTAACATCCACTTTCCTAGTAAAGTAGTTAAGGCCGATAATGGAATTCCGAACACCAGCACAATAAAGAACCAATTTTCAATAAGATTAGGAAAGGTAATATCTTCT
>CAYOBX010000562.1:0-3941 GCA_964402245.1 uncultured Saprospiraceae bacterium
TTGGTTAGGATGGACGTTTACTAAACTTTTGGACGTTTACTAAACTTTAGAAGTTTAGTAAACGTAATCGCTAGAGAATAAATTTATCTCAGTGCCTCTGTGTTCTTCTTTGTCAACATCCTAACGACGTCGACGCTGCCCAGAAAACTCCATTGCCTCCCCTTTACCAAATCCATAACTGAATCCTAAGACGATAAAGCGGCCTCTTTGAGAACGATTAAATAAATGAAAATTTTCTTGGAAAGTTTCGCTCTGTCTGACACGAGAAGCAAAGACATCTCTTACGCTTAAATTTAATACGGCCTTTCCCGTTCCTATCTTTTTTCGAAGACCTATATCCGCGAACAAATTACTAGCAAATTCGGTTTGTACAGATTTTACTCTCGATCGGTATCTACCTGTTATTTCAAACTCCAACTGGGCGGGCAATTTAATTTTATTAGTCACTTTAGAAGACCATTGGTCGGCATTAAAATCAAAAGAAGTAGCCTCAAAAGTACCTTGTCTATTAAAAACGCTGTAATTCATATCCCCATTTATAGACCATTTTTTGCTTAGACTATATTTAAAATTAATCTCAGCTCCTGTTGTTTTTCTTGTACCAATATTAAAAGGTTTGGTCAGACTTACATTATCTTCTAATGTAGAAATCCGTTCTACAACGGCTGTAGTATACCGATGATACACTCCGAAATTCATAGAGAGTTGTCCAACAATATAGATACTGGTTAATTCATAAGAATCACTATACTCAGGCAATAAATTAGGATTACCTTGTCGAATACTAAAATTATTTCGAATATTAAAAAATGGATTTAAGTTCCACAATCTTGGGCGAAAGATTCTACGAGAATACCCTGCCTGTAAAGAAAAATTGTCTGTTACTTTATAGGAAGTGTGTAGGGTAGGAAAGAAGTCTGTAAAATTTTGATTATTTCGTTCGTCTGTATTAGTTAGTAATGTAGTTAGATCCGTATTCTCTAATCGAAGTCCTACTTTTATTCCCCAACGATCATCTTCATATGCGCCTGTTGCATATACCCCTAAGACCTTTTGATTATATTCAAAGAGGTTGGTTAAATTTGGATTTTCTATAAATTCATTATTGATTAAGTCCAAAACTGCATAATCATTGCTTATATCATTGAGTACATACTGGGCACCCGTTTCTATAGTCCATTGATCATCTAATGGCTTGGTGTAATCTAAATTAAAAGTGAGTTTCGTTTCTCCAAAATCAGTTCTTGTTTGCTGCTCGGTTGTTCTATCACTTCCAGAAATGGTGGTATTCGTAAAATCAGAAGACTGATCCTTTGAAAATAAACGCCCCAAAACACTAAATAATAATGCATGATCTTTGTGATCTTCAAAATCACGCTTATACTGCAATTCATATTGGTATTTTGGATTAGTCGCCTCTGTCACTTCTTCCCTTCTCCATCTATCTACAATATCTCCTGAAGATTCTTGTAGCATAAACTCATTTACAGAAGGCTGATCTTCCACTTCATAAGAAATATTACCAGAAAGCGTAATAACATTATTCTTATCTATATGATAATCAGTTCCTAAGATAAAGTTGTAAAAGAATTCATTTCTATTTTCTATGCCCTCTGAGAAAAGGATCGTATTATTCCTCAAATCTTGATTAATACTTTCTCTATCACTAGGGTATTGTCTATATCCTGCGCCTAATTGACTAAATAAATTAAATTTTTCTGTTCTCCGATTAAGACTTAATCCAAAGCTATGATTATCAGGTGTTCCTACATTAATTGTTGCAGACCCATTGATTCCTTTTCTTTCTTCTTTTTTAATCACAATATTGATAATACCTGAAGTACCTTCTGCATCATATTTTGCAGAAGGATTTGTTATCACCTCTATTTGTTGGATCATTTCTGCAGTGATCGTTCCGAGAGCATTTCCTTCTTCACTAGCTATGACGGACGGCTTTCCATTGATTAGCACTTGTACACCTTCACTACCTCTTAAACTAATAGCCCCTTCTATATCAACATTAACAGATGGTACATTATTTAATACATCTAAAGCACTTGCTCCTGTACTGCTTAGGTCTTTTCCTACGTTAAATACACGCTTGTCTAATTTAAATTCTGTAGTAGATTTTTCTGCCCGTACTTCTACTTCATTTAACATTTGGCTATTTTCTATTAGGACAATCGTACCCAAATCCAATTTTTTACCTTTAAGGTCTAAGTCTGTAATCGTTTTATTGGCGAACCCAATAAAACTAATTTCAACAAAAAAATCAGTTGCTGTAGTTCGGACGCTAAAGTTACCTTCAATATCTGTGGTAGTACCTGTGATAGGACTTTTGGTTGTCTTATCACCGATCATAATTGTTGCAAACTCAACAGGTTGTTCCGTTGCCCCTTCGATTACTTTTCCTTGTATTTCGATTCCTTGCGCTTGTGCAATGCTCATTATACTATAGCTCAAAAAAAGGCATAATAACAGCCAACACGTCTTTTCTTTCTTAGTACTAAATATCATGATTTTTAATAGATTGGTGATTTCTTATCAGTCGTATGAAAATATAATAGACTTATAAATACTAATCCTCAAAAATACTTCCATTTCCAAAAGGGCGACTGGATTTTTCGATGAACGACAGATTTATTGGGTTGTTTTTACCAAGATAGCTGGCACTTCCATAGTGCCTGCTATCTCAACATCCAAGCAACAAAGATTATCCCAAGAGATAGGTACATTGCTTTCTAGCTATACTAAAGCAATCAACAAAAGATTTGGCAGAAGTGGTTCGTTATTTCGTGGTAGGACCAAAGCCAAAAATGGATGGATTGATGATTTCATAACTGTAGAGCATTCGCATAAAGAACTCTTATTCAAACCAGAAAATAACTACGCCCACCAATGTTTTCAGTACATACATCAAAACCCAGTAAAAGCAAATCTAGTAATCAAAGAAACAGATTGGGAATTTTCCTCTGCAAAAGATTATGCAGGCATTCGTAAAGGAAGCATGTGCAATTATAAATTAACAAATGCTATTTTAAAAAAACTAAACTTTAAAAGATATATTTTGTTAAAGTAAAAATTCATATCAAATGAAATTATACCTATTTATTTTAATATTTCCTATAACCTACTCGCTCATGAGCCAAACTAAAGAAATCCAAGTCCACTGTGATCCTGTTACAGGATTGTGTGAAATTCCTTCCTTTTCGGAACAAGAAGCTGCTCCTGTACAATGGGCAACAGATCATGAAATTATCTATATCGGAGATCCTATGTGTAGTTGGTGTTGGGGAATTTCTCCACAACTTAATGCATTGCAACGATACGGACAGCAAGAGCAGATTCCTTTTACGATTATGATGGGAGGACTTCGAGCAGGAGGTGGGGAAGAATGGAATGCCACTTTTAAGAACTTCCTTCAACATCATTGGGAGGAGGTAGAAAAAAGAAGTGGACAACCATTTAGTAATCAAATATTTGAATTAGAAAACTTCGATTATGACACAGAACCAGCTTGTCGAGCAGTCGTTACCGTTCGACAAATAGCTCCAGAAAAAGTACTAAGCTTTTACGAGTTAGTCCAGCACTATTTTTATGTTGCTTCCAAAGATCCAAAACAAGTCAATTTTTACCAGCCCATTTGTGAGCAGCTAGAGATAGATTTCGAAGAATTTTCCAATCAATTCATTTCGGATAAAATGAAATTAGCTACGAATCAAGATTTCCAACAAAGTCGACAATGGGGGGTTCGTGGTTTTCCGACGGTCTTATTTCGAAAGAAAGATCAATTACATATTATTGGAAGAGGATATTCGGAATATGAAACTATGAGAGATCGGCTGGAGCAGATAGAAATGCAATAGAAATTCAATTGATTAGAGTGTGTAAAGAATGTGAGGAAAACAAATATGATTCAAAACTAGATACTATTTTAAACA
>CAYOBX010000563.1:0-3936 GCA_964402245.1 uncultured Saprospiraceae bacterium
ATGATTTTTGACAATGGCAATATATTAGATACTGTAGAACGAGTAGGGATACGGCTAAGAGGAAATACCTCAAGAGGGGCTCAAAAAAAATCATTCAAAATTTCTATCAATACCTATGAGCCTGGACGGAAATTTTATGGTTTAGAAAAATTAAACATTAATGGGGAGCATAATGACCCCTCTATCATTCGCTCTAAATTGGCTTGGGATATATTAAGAGATATGGGTATTCCTGCGCCTAGGGCTAGTCATGTTCAGTTGTATTTGAATCGGCAATTTGTGGGTTTGTATATACATGTAGAGCATATTGATGAAGAATTTGTAGACAATCGCTTCGGCAATCAAACTGGCAACTTATATAAATGTACCTTTCCTGCTCCATTAACCTACATCGGGGATAATCCAGATGATTATAAAAAAGAAATGTATGGTAGACGACCTTATGAATTAAAAACCAATACGGAGGAAGATAATTATAGTGAGCTTGTCAATTTTATTAGCGTATTAAATAATCCAGATGCAAGTGATTTTGCTTGTGATTTAGAACAAATTTTTAATGTTGATGCTTACTTAAAAGTAATGGCTTTTGATATTTTGAGTTCTAATTGGGATGGTCCGATTATCAATCAAAACAATTTTTATTTATACCACAATCCTAGGAGTGGTCAGTTCGAATATATTCCATTTGACTTAGATAATACGTTTGGTATAGATTGGTTTATTGGTGATTTAGCGACTAGAGATATTTATAATTGGCCTTTTAATCCTGATGAACGTCCTATATATTCTAGCCTATTAAAAGAACCAATTTTTCTTAATCGCTTTAATTTTTATCTGAGAGAAATTTTAGAAACTACCTTCAATCCAAATCAATTAAATCCGTATTTGGATGAAAAATTAGCATTGATTGAAGCCTTTGCGGCTCAAGACCCATTTAGGGGTCGAGACTATGGATGGGATTTTACAGATTTCCGAGATTCTTATGAAATGCCTTTGGGCGATCATGTTCCTTATGGTTTGAAACAGTATATTCAAGAACGTCATGAAAGTGCTTTAGCGCAGGTGAATGATACCCCATTGGCTCCCATTATCGAAGGAGTGCAGGTTTCTTTTCCAATACCCAATCAACCCCTACAGTTTTCTACAAGAGTATTGGATGATGAGTTGGTTGCGGCTGTCCAGTTGTGCTATACTTTGACCGAAACTAATCCTGTCCAATGTGTCCCTATGGAGCTGCTAACTGGCACTAATTCTTATTCCATTTCTTTGACAGATCTTCCAGAGAATGGGAAGGTTTTTTATTATGTGCAAGCAAGTGACGATATGGGTATGGAACAAAGGCATCCCTTTTGTGAGTTCTTCGAGGTAAATATTCAGAGAAGTAATATACCCTTATTCATTAATGAGTTTCAAGCAAAAAATTCGAGTAGCATTAGCGATGAAGCAGGAGAATATGATGACTGGATTGAACTCTACAATAATGGAGAGACACCCATTAATCTAAAAGATATTTATTTAACAGACAATTTGGACAATCCCTCAAAATGGGAATTGCCAGCTATCAATATAGATCCAAAATCCTACATACTAATTTGGGCAGATGAAGATCAAGAACAAGGGCCTTTACATGCTAATTTTAAATTGAGTGGCGATGGAGAGGCAATCGGTATATTTCAAAAAATTGACAATAATTACTTGTCCATTGACGTGGTACAATTTGATGCGCAAGAAACAGATCAAACACTTGGGAGAATCCCCAATGGAACGGGTACTTTTAATCCATTATCGCCAACGCCAAATTCCACCAATGAATTGATGACTACTTCCATTAGCACTATTTCGAGTGCGGACATACAGCTTGCTCCAAACCCTTCTTCTGGGTATTTAAACTTAATAGTACAAGCAGATTTATCGAATGATATATTGGTAAAAATCCACAATTTTCAAGGACAAGAAATGTATAGCAATACTTTAGATCATTCTAAAGGGTCAAGCTTAATCTGGTGGAATGGCCATCTACCTACTGGAATTTATATTGTTCAATTTTTAGAATTGGGAAAAGTGGTGGGGTATCGTAAGGTCGTTTTGCTATCTGATTAAACAAGAGCGTCTAATCTGATGACTCCAAAGTCATCTGATCAGTTGTTTATCTATCCTCAAATTATTGACCGCAAATGTTATACACTCATATGATTTTAAAGAATAATTTGTTAGCTTTATGCTGTTAGGAACGGGAAAGAAATAAGTTCTATTCAAAAGCAATACATATGACTATGCAATTTAAAACAACAATTATACTCATTTTTTCTTGTTTAATTAGCTATCTAAGCCAGGCACAGCCTGCCCTACCCACTGCCAGTCCTGAATCCGTAGGCATGTCCTCCGCTCGATTGAAAATGATGGATAGCAAAATGCAGGAGATGGTAGATAATGGTCAACTAGCAAATGTTCAAACGGCTATTATTCGAAAAGGTAAATTAGTCCACTTTAATACCTATGGGTATGAGGATGTAGCTACTAAAGATCCACTAAAAGACAATAGTATTTTCCGTATCTACTCCATGACTAAGCCAATCGTTTCTATAGGTTTGATGATGTTATTAGAAGAAGGTGTTTTTCAATTAAATGATCCCTTGTATAAATATGCTCCAGAATTTAAGGAGATGCAGGTGCATACTACTGGAAATGAAACAGAGGCAGCCAAGCAACCGATCCGCATTGTAGATGTCTTGCGACATACAAGTGGCTTTGGCTATGGCTGGGGTAATCCTGCCAATTACGTAGATTCTTTATATAAAGCCGAAGGAAATAGAGCCAGTTTTGAAAATAATAGGGCATTTTTAAAAGGTCTAAGCAAATTACCTTTATACCACCAGCCAGGAGAAGGTTGGCGATATAGTGTGTCTACGGATGTAGCAGGAGGCTTATTAGAAATTTTATCAGGGATGCCTTTAGATCAGTTTTTAGAAGAACGTATCTTAAGGCCATTAGGGATGAAGGATACGCATTTTGAAGTGCCCGATGAAAAAGATGATCGATTTATTACCAACTATACCCACAATAAAGATGGCAGTTTAAAAATAATAGATCACCCATCCATGAGCAAATACTGCAAGGAAGTCACCATGTTTTCTGGTGGTGGCGGATTGGTCTCTACGACTAAAGATTATTTGCGATTTTGTCAGATGTTATTGAATGGTGGTGAGTTGAATGGTGTTCGACTAATCAGTCCAAAAACATTAGAACTAATGACAGGGGATCACACCAAAAAAACACCTCATGCTGGTGGACCTATTGTTCTACCTGCCAATGGAACGGCATTTGGTTTAGGTTTTTCTGTGACTACCGATTTAGCAGCCACCCAGCAATTAGGTTCTATGGGTACTTTTGGATGGGGCGGTGCAGCTGGCACTTATTTTAGAATTGACCCAGAGGAGGATTTAGCCTTATTGATGATGATTCAAGTAATGCCTTATAATCATTTGCAAGCTCGAGAGAAATTTTTGAATTTAGTGTATCAGGCGATTATTGAATAGTGGTTTGAATGGTATTGAACGCAGAGATGCAGAGATGCAAAGGTACAGAGAACACATATAACGCTGCATTTTTGCATCTTTGGGTTCGATTATATTTTCGTTATACTCGAAACAGGATAAATTACCGAAAATGAAACTTCCCAAGTCTCGAAGACTTTGTAAGTTCGATCCCGACAGACTTTCAAAATCTTCAAGATTTGGGAAGTCTAATTCAAAAATAAATTCGGCAATCTATTCTGTCCGTAGTATACTAATTAATTTGCATGACCACAAATACAGAGAAAAGGCTTACATTGTGAAATTTATCCTATAATAAATTTACTTGATTAAAAATCCGATCCTTCCAGGTTTCAATCCAGATCCTTCCATCATACGAGTAGGCGAAGATTATTATATTGCC
>CAYOBX010000564.1:0-3919 GCA_964402245.1 uncultured Saprospiraceae bacterium
ATGAATTCACACAGGAAACTTTAGCAGAAGATCCTAAAGTAAAAGTGCTTTATGACAATCCAGATATCTATAGTGCGCCGTTAGAATTTGAGGCTTTGGAGACTAAGACTTATTATGAAAAAATGCACTTGAAGAAGGGGCGAAAAATTCGGTATATACGTTTTACGATTCATTAATACTAAGTGTTGAAAATTTAACCACTAATTAAATACTAAGGCACTAAATCTAGGAGCGAGCTAGGCAAAGATTAGTGTATTTGTTCGTAATTAGTGAATTCGTGATTAAAAAAAGATACCTTTTAATTCCTTCCTTTTTTACCCATTCGACCAGGATAGACAATCAACTGAATAAAATTAAATTCAATATTGTCAAAAGAGATATTTTCATCTTGTTCTATTTCTAGATTTAAATTAGGAAACCATCGTAGATTGGTGCGGAGTATCCAGCTCATTCGTCTATTAGGTCGAATATCCCATCCAAAGGTAAGTCCATACCCAAGCTTATTTTTTGATAAATCATGAGTCAATTGATTTTCAAAAGACTCCTTAAAGCTTAATTGTTCATAACTAATAGCTGGCCCAACAAATGGAACAAAGCCATAATAATCGAATAAAAATTTAGTTACTTCTAACACCAATGATTTTCTACGTAATTGTTGGATCGTACCAAAAGCATTTGTGGAAGTACGATATCCTCGATAAGCCAAAGCAAGACCTAAATCGGGCTGATGCCAATAATAACCGAGCGTAAAGTCAGGCATAAGAGAGGTGCTATATTTTTCAAGATAGGGACGCTCGTTTTCATTATAGCTACTTGTTCCAATCCAAAAAGCAGAAGATAAGCCGACTCCTATATGTATACCATTTAGTATTTTATTCGCAGCTAACTCTTTCGTTATTTCTTCTGTTTGCCCTGACTCCCAATCTTTTTCAGCACTCATAGTAGTTTCCAACATGTAGCGGTAGGAAATACTTGCATATAAAGGCGGAGTTGTTATATCGACTGCAGTATTTCTAGAAATATGATAGGCTTGCTTATTCTTGTAATTCCACATAATACCAAGCTCCACTAAGTGTTGTTTTTTATTAAAAGTTAAACCTGCATATAGAGGAACGGATGTATGATTTAGTTCTGCTCCATTTCCAAATTCTAGTGTTTTATTATTTTGTTCATAAAAAAAAGGGACTATTCCTATCCCCACAAAAGGTCTAATTTTATCCCATTCAATCCGCCAAGGATAATATTTAAAAACCGTTTCTACTCCACTAGAATAGGTAATGCTTTGGTTGTCTTCTTGGAAAGATGGAAATGATAGAGGTATAGCAATATAAAAATCTGCATGTCCCCAAAAATGGGTACCTCCAATTAGGAATCTTGGTCTTTGCAAATTTCCTAAAGCTAAGGATTGGCTAGTACCATTTATATCCAAATAGTTGGTTGTTCCGCCAATACTTGTTTGATAGTCTGCACCCAATGTTAGTTGAGCAAAACGGTGTCGGGTTTGTTTTTCTGTATAGACTTGAGCAGTAGCGAAGTGGCCGACTATTATTACCCATTGAATAATTAAGAGTAATTTTTTCATGGTTTCTTGAATCTATTTATCAATGATTCAAAGATGGGAAAGATGAGTGGGTTTTGCAAATTGGACTTACTAAATTGAGGGGATTGAGAGATGAGTCGTAGATGCATTCATTAGAAAACAAGAATCTATTTGGTTATACTAGATATTTTTAACCACGAATTCACTAATTTGTAGGATGTACGAATCTATATAGAATCAATTTGTGAATTCGTGGTTAATTTTTCATTTATTCAAAAAGCTTTGATTATGAAAATATTCTTTCAATCTTTAGGAATCATCCTTATACTATTTGGTATTTATTGGTTGTTAAATGCTGCAACCTTTTATAATTTTATAGAAAATAATTTTGACAATCCTTCTTTATATGTACCTGCAATAGTGTTAAGGTTTTCTTTGGGTGTATTATTGATTGTAGCTGCCAACAAATCAAGATATCCGATAATCATTAAGGTATTAGGCATTTTTAGTATTGTCGCTGCTACTGTTTTTGCACTCATAGGGCAGGATAGTTTTCAAAGCTTTTTATCGGCAATTATTCCTATGTTTGAATCTTATAGTTGGGTTGGAGCTTTGTTGAGTCTGGGATTTGGTGGGTTTTTATTTCATGCGTTTTTGGGGAATAGGGAAAATGAGAAATAGAGAAAGATCAGTTTCCAGAAATGATAGGAACAGGAGGAGGAATCAAATCTACTTCCAAAATAAAGGTACAATTAGCTGTATTGTTATTTACATCTGTTACTACTACTGTGACAGTATGCATACCATCAACTAAGCCAGTCCCAATTAAAGGCGATTGAGTAAAGGTGTAAATACTGCTATCGGAACAAGCATCCAATAATTCAATATCACCAGTATAGTCATCCAAGACTATTTCACATCCTTTACCAGTTATTACTTGAGGGGCGGGACAAATAATTGTCGGCGGCATATCATCGCAATCATCACTGGGATTACCTCCGTTTTCACATTCTGTTGTATTATCAATCCCCCCCATATCACAATCTTCTGCTCCAATTGGATGTATTGGATGTGCTACTAAAAGAGAACAAATATCAACATCTAGATCTATCATTGCCATACAATCTGCACAGGCATCAGCATACATAGTCGAATCACAAGAGCTACCTATTGCTTGTCCGTCTATACCTGCAATGATAGGTACTCCATTTGGTGATATACCACCAGTAAGTGAACCATCCAGCATATTACCAAAAGAAAATCCACCATCTCCTTCAATCGCATCAGGGCATCCATCTCCGTCACTATCTAAGTCTAGTCTATTAACGATGCCATCTCCATCACTATCTTGATCACAAGAGGAAATTAATTTATGGGGAAAGAATACGTCATCAAAGCGAACCCTACCATCTGGACTCGTATTTTGCTCGTCATATAAATAGAATCTAAATACAGCTGGTGTTCCAGCATCTAAAACAAAATTAGTAAGTATATTAGTCGATGTAAGATAACCATTAGGGGCTAACATATTTCCAATTTGTATATCCTGAAATAATAAGGTAGGATTAGTAAAGGCTAGATTATCTGCATATTCGACTGTAATTTTAAAATTACCTGCATCAAACTCAGGATTGGAGGCAGCACTGGTAAAAAAGCCTAATGAAATTTCTTCTAAAATCATGGATTCAGTAGGAACATAGCTAAATTGTAAATAGTCATTATCTGCTTTAGCTCCTGCAAAATCAGATTCACCAGCATCAAGCAGTAGATAGGTAAATGCATAATTTATACTCTCATCTAAACCACTACCAATTACGATATCTGCCGCTGATGTATAAAGATTGCTATCTTCTGCTGGTGTATAGGTTGCTCCGTCTCCTTGGCCACCATTTTCATTATGTGTCCATTCTATCTGTGAATCTTCTTCACATTTACCTTCAACAATATCTAAAATTCCATCATTATCATCATCTAAATCGGACAGATCATCAATACCATCCATATCGCTATCCATTTCTTCTTCAGTAGCTGAAGTTAAAGTCGCACCATTGTTTGTGTTCCCAATATAAGTATTGATCCCATAGTAGTTTATATAAGGCAATAGTAATATAACTAGAAATACGAAAGTCTTCCCTAATGATAGTTTGTGAACAATCATCCTATTTCCAAAATTCATTTTCATTTCAATAATTGTTATGAAAGACTATGACTTGCAAATGGTTTTTATACTCGAAACAGAATAAATTACCAAAAATGAAACTTCCCAAGTCTCGAAGACTTTGTAAGTTCGATCCCGACAGACTTACAAAATCTTCAAGATTTGAGAAGTCTAATTCAAAAATAAATTCGGCAATCTATCCTGTCCGTAGTATAGATATA
>CAYOBX010000565.1:0-3901 GCA_964402245.1 uncultured Saprospiraceae bacterium
GCTATGCAAGGATTTTTTAAGAAAAACTGAGTACAAAATAAACTCGACCAAATGGCGGATTTATTCTTTCGTCGTTACTTAAATAAATTTAATTGAATAAAATTCATCTTTTTAATAAATTGATAATCAGTTAAATATAAATAACGATTTCAAAAAGGGGACAAATTCCAATTGCGCCCCTTAAAAGATAGAAAAATATAAATATGACATTTAGTTCCAAAATCTCTGCCCCGAGAGTGTATAATAGTGTATTAGATACGATCGGTAATACCCCATTGGTCAAACTTCGACAAACAACAGGAATTATAAAAGCAGAGGTTTACGGCAAGGTGGAAGCCTATAATCCTGGGCATTCTGCAAAAGATAGAGTGGCTTTGTACATGGTGGAAAAAGCAGAAAGAGAGGGAAAGATCAAAGCTGGTGCAACAATCATTGAAGCGACAAGTGGAAATACTGGTTTTAGCTTAGCTATGGTTTGTCAGTTAAAAGGGTATAAATGCGTGCTCACCGTTACTAGTAAGATTTCAGATGAAAAACTACGCTTACTCCAATCTATGGGAGCAGAGGTAGTCGTGTGCCCTAAAGATGCGAAGCCAGAAGATCCTGATTCTTATTATTCCATGGCTAAGCAATTAATAGCTGAGATACCCAATTCTTATTATTTAAATCAAAATTTTGATTTGGCTAATAGAGAAGCTCATTATCATTCTACTGGACCTGAGATATGGCAACAAACAGAAGGTAAAATCACACATTATGTATGTTGTGTAGGCACTGGGGGAACAATTTCTGGCACTGCAGAATATCTAAAAGAACAGAATCCTGCTATTCAAATCATTGGAGTGGATGCTTATGGTTCTGTATTGAAAAGATATTGGGAAACAGGGGAGTTTGATACAGATGAAATTTATCCCTATAAAGTAGAAGGTCTCGGAAAAACGATCATTCCTGGATGTGTTAATTTTGATGTGATTGATAGAATGATAAAAGTGCATGATCGAGATAGTGCTAAGCGTGCTCGTTGTATTGCTTCTAAAGATGGCTTATTTGTAGGCTATTCCGCAGGTGCAGCACTACAAGCAGTGTATAAATTAAAAGATGAACTAACTGAGAATGATAAAGTTGTCGTTCTTTTTCCAGATCATGGTAGTCGATATTTAGGCAAGATTTATAGCGACGATTGGATGCAAGAGATGGGATATATTAAGGAACCTAAAGATCCTTCTTATAACTCTATTTTATATAGAAAATACAAATTGCGCTATAAGCGGATTTATAATAAAGTAAACTATTATATTTCTACTAAAATGGGCATATAAATTTAAGAAGTTAGCCGTCAGATCGTTTCCTCCGGGAACTGTCAGAGGTCAGACTTATGATTTTGACTGAGATGTAGACAGGCTACCCGTCTATACTACATACAGGATAAAATACCGAATTTATTTTTGAATTAAACTTCCCAAATCTGAGTCTACTGCGAAAAGTCTTTTTTGCTATAAACTCAAATCATTTGTTGTAAAAATAAATTTATAGAAAATTGACTTTGAAAGAGTTATAAATCTGCCAGTTTTTGAAAAACTGGCAGATTTCGCACGAATCGACTTTTCGGAGCGGACTCAGATTTGGGAAGTTTCATTTTCAGTAATTTATCCTGTTTCGAGTATAGTCGCCAAATTTATTTGGCGGTTATGAAAAACACATTCTTGGTCAGCCTGATCTGACAACCGTAGGCGGTCTGACAGTCGTAGGCGGTCTGACCTCTATTTATATATTGGAACGCTAATTGCCAGATTATTGTTAGTAATAATAAAATAATTAATTAACATTATAACACAACATATTTGAGCGAAATTATTCTTACCATTGATGGAGTAGATTTAGTTGAATTGTACGGGGAGAAAAATTCAAAACTAAACCTACTTAGAAACGCCTTCCCAGAAATAACAATCACCTCTAGAGGCAATAATGTCAAAATTGCCGGCGAAAAAAAATTAACCCAAAAAGCAAAGTCTAAATTAGAAATGATGGTTCGTATGCTCCGAGAACATAAGGAGTTGACGGCACATACGGTAGAAGATTTGCTAAATGGAGAAAATCCATTTGAAACAAAATTAAGTCCTGGTCCTTCTAATTCTACTATAGTTCATGGTAGAAATGGCAAACCTATTAAGGCTAAAACAAGGAATCAACGAATCTTAGTCGAACAAGCAGAAATAAATGATTTGGTCTTTGCTATAGGTCCAGCGGGTACGGGTAAAACCTATACGGCAGTAGCCTTAGCAGTCAAAGCCTTAAAAAATAAAATTGTTAAGAAGATTATTCTTACCAGACCAGCAGTAGAGGCAGGAGAAAATCTAGGTTTTTTACCAGGTGATTTAAAAGATAAAGTAGATCCGTACTTGCGTCCTTTATATGATGCTTTAGATGATTTATTGCCAGCAGAAAAGTTACAGCAATTTATTGCTACTAGGGTAATTGAAGTTGCTCCTCTAGCTTTTATGCGTGGACGGACTTTAGATAATGCTTTTATCATTTTAGATGAGGCGCAAAACTCTACTTCTACTCAAATAAAAATGTTCTTAACGCGGCTTGGTCCTACGGCAAAATGTATCATAACGGGAGATTTGTCGCAAATAGATTTACCTTATAGTCAGAAATCTGGTCTGCGTAGAGCTATTGAATTATTAGAACACCTGGAAGGTATCTCTGTAGTTACCTTGACGGCAGACGACGTGGTTAGACACCGATTGGTAAAGGAAATTATTAAAGCTTACCAGAGATCAGATGACTATTTTAGAGAACAAAAATTAAAAGAAAGAGAGGAGAAAGAGTTAATGAGAAAAGAACATAGAGATAAGGAATAGGTAATAGGTAATAGGTAATAGGTAAGCAAATGAATTATTATAAAATAAGTATTACTTCTGAAATAGAAAAGCAAGACCTTATTATTGCTGTATTAAGTCATAACGGATTTGATGGTTTTGAAGAGGATGAGTATGGCATTAAAACCTATATTAAGGAAAAAGAATATAAATTAGATCACCTCAATAATTTAGCCCAAGAAATTGGCTTTAGCTATAAAACAAAACTAATACCAGACCAAAATTGGAATGCTATCTGGGAAGCTAATTTCCAACCTATTCAAATTAATAATTTCTGTGCGATACGGGCTGACTTCCACGCTCCCCTACCCGATGTTAAACATGAAATTATTATTAATCCCAAAATGGCTTTTGGTACTGGGCATCATGAGACCACCCATATGATGATGGAAATGATGGAAGTCATTAATTTTCAAGATAAAAAAGTATTTGATTTTGGTTGTGGAACAGGAATCTTGGCGATCCTTGCTAATAAACTAGGATCTGAACATATTATAGCTATAGATATTGATCCTTTATCTTTTGAGAATACCATAGAAAATACAGCTATTAATAAATCAACCGGTATCACTACTAAAACAGGGGAAATCAATCTAGTTAGAGAAGATGAATTTGATATTATTTTAGCCAATATTAATAGAACCGTTATACTTAATACCCTTCCAATACTCTATACCAAAACTATTTCTGGTGGCTTTACGCTACTTTCTGGGATCTTAAAAACAGACGAAGCTTTAGTTAAAGAGCATATTGGCCAAACTGGATTTTCTATTGTAGAAATTAAATCTAAAGGGGAATGGCTTTGTATTAAACTGCAAAAATAGAATAGTACACGACTCCATTCCAAATTAGCCACTCAAACACAACTCCATCCTCATCTTTTTCGTTATAATTTAATAATACTCAATTTATTCGACCTTGCTTACTTGATTGGACTTTTGACAGATTACTCGACGGCTGTCGCCGTCTCGTAAGTAGGGTTCTCTGGAGGCAGAAATTCTAAAAAATGGCTTTTCAAA
>CAYOBX010000566.1:0-3885 GCA_964402245.1 uncultured Saprospiraceae bacterium
TTCTTAGACTGGAAAAGAATAGAAGAAGATGCTCAAGTTATTGTTTTGTCGTTAATTAGGAAGAGGAGCGTAGCTCAGTCCCTGTCTGTAGAAAAAAGGTTGTCAATTTTTAATGATTCAAAGAATGAGTCCACTCCGAAAAATCGATTCGTGCGAAATCTGTCAGTTTTTTTTAAAATTGACAGGTTTATAACTCTTTCAAAATCAATTTTCTATAAATTTATTTTTACAACAAATGATTTGAATTTATAGCAAAAAAGACTTTTCGGAGTAGACTCAAGAATGAAATAATTTTTCGTAAAAATAGGAGATATTCCAATTAAACCATCTATTTAAACCATCTAGTAGAGTGATACTTGTGTAACAAAGGAATTTATCAGACTAACTATCAATCCTATATAAAATGAGTGTATAACAATTTAGGGGCATGTAAATGAATACCTGAGGTTGTTTAATAGGAACTTTGCAAGCAACATAGGGTATTGAACGCAGAGGTGCAGAGATGCGGAGAACCAATCTAACTCTGCATCTTTGCGTCTCTGCGTTCAATTATGCCCCCGATCTGTTTTACACTCATATAAAATTATAGTCAAGTATAGTAAGCAAATAAAAACAAAAGAGTAATTTTGCATTAAGGGATGAGGTAGAAATAACTATAGATTCTTGAGGCAGGTATTTTTTCTTCTTTCAAGGCGCAAAAACCGCACATAGCCTAAGCTACGTAAAGCTTTTTGCAACGAAGAAAGGAGGAAAAAAAACTAGTCAAGAGTCGATAGTTATTTTTGCGTCATTCCTAAGGGATGGGGTAGCAATAAATTTACAAATTTAGAGTAGCTTATTTTGTTCTTAGCTTTTTTCTTGAAAACAGGAGTTATGTTGATATAATGACTGTTTAAAACCATACACTTTTTAGAGCAGAGAAGCGAGAATAGAGACACAATCCGTTTAATAAAACTACGATAATTTCTTGTTTGTAAACGAAATCTAGCTCTATTCTCTGTTCTACAAGTTGTATGGTTTCAAAAATGCTAGTTAGGAAATAAATAAGTTCCAAGCCTATGCATTAAAACTTTAAATCAGCTTGAATTGTTAGTTGAGCTGCAATATGAACGAGTCAACAATAAAATATATTCAATGACATTAAAGGAATATGGCCAACGAGCAGTTTATAAAGGCATACATCCATTTATTAAGCTATTAATAAAATTGGGCATTACTCCCAATATCATCACTTTGATTGGTTTAGGCTTAAATTTTTTGGCAGCTATCGTGCTTGTTTATGGGGCGGAGGTAGGTGTCAGAGAGGACCATTCTTATGTTGGGTGGGCAGGAGCGATCATTTTATTTGCGGGCTTATTTGATATGATAGACGGACGATTAGCTAGGCTAGGAAATATGGCAAACGATTATGGTGCCTTATTTGATTCAGTAATGGATCGTTATAGTGAAATGATTATGTTTTTAGGAATCATTTACTATTTAATTTCCTATGATTATTTTATGAGCTCTCTTTTTGCATTTATTGCAATGATCGGTTCCGTAATGGTAAGTTATACAAGAGCCAGAGCAGAAGGCTTAGGAGTCAATTGTAGTGTAGGCATCATGCAACGACCAGAAAGAATTTTGATAATAGGTATATCTGCTATCTTATGCGGTTTATTCTCTTATAATTTTAGTGGAAGTTTTCGTTTTATGGTAGAAGGAATTCCTTTTCCATTATTTGAAACGATTACCATATTTACTTTGCCATTAACTATATTAGCTATAATGGCTAACGTTACTGCTCTACGTCGATTATTTCATAGTAAGCAAGAATTGATGAATAAATAGGCATTTTTAGAGTAGAGAAGCGAGAATAGAGAATAGAGAATAGAGATAGTATCCGTTTACATTTAACGAAATATCATCGTTTTCAAACGGATTTATCGCTATTCTCGCTTCTCTGCTCTCTTTTCTACTTAGAACTAGACAGAAGAAACTAAAAGTATGAAAAAAAACTATATTTCCAATAAAGACGAATCTGCTCGTATGTTTAAAAGCAGTTTTTTGGAAGCATTTACTAAGGTACATTGGTCTGTACCTTTATTTATTTTTATTCCTTTTATAGGCTATTTATTTTATTCCAGTTGGGTACTCGGTGGTTTGAGTATGGGCATGTATTTACTATGGATGCTAGCAGGATTGTTTGTATGGTCTGTTTCAGAATATGTACTCCATCGGTTTGTTTTTCATCAAGAACTACCTGGAAAATTAGGAGCTAGAATTCATTTTATCGTACATGGCGTACATCATGATTATCCCAACGATTCTAAACGATTAGTGATGCCTCCAGCATTGAGTCTACCATTAGCTTATTTATTTTATTTATTATTTTATTCGCTAGTCGAAGGAGCTGCTTTTTATCCTTTCTTTATTGGATTTTTAATTGGCTATTTATGCTATGATATGTTGCATTATGCCATTCATCATGCCCCAATGAAAGGAAAAATTTGGATGGCACTAAAGACCCATCATTTAAAACATCATTTCAAAGATCCACATAATGGGTATGGCGTAAGTTCTCCCATTTGGGATATGGTCGTTGGTACTCAGTTTTCAAATAGTAAAGAGAAAAGTAGCTAATTGAGAATCGCCGAACCACACATCTCGGATATTGAGAAAAATAACAAGTCAAACCAAAAAAACCAATTTTAACTAACAATTTGACAAGTATTACTCGACCATATAACACTAATTTTCAAAGGTTTACTGCCAAGAATATTATAGGTGCTTCGATTATAAGCGCTATTTATTTATTCATGGCATATTTCATTATTGGATGGAGGGATGATCACTTACACCTATGGCTCGTTTTATTCTTTTGCTATTTTGCGTTTCCGCTTAGTAGAAAAATTTTTTGGGCCTTTTTATTTTTTTTAATCTATTGGTTTTTATACGACTCTTTACGAGCCTATCCTAACTATATGGTTAATGTAGTAAACATCCAGAATTTATATGAAGCAGAAAAAAGTCTCTTTGGCATTTCAACGAGTACTGGTTTATTAACCCCCAATGAATATGCAGCTAATCATAGCAATGCTTTTTTAGATGTTTTAGCACCAGCATTTTACTTGACGTGGGTACCAGTTCCTATGCTTTTTGTAGTCTATTTATTTTTTAAAGATAAGCCAATAATGGCTCAGTTTGCCTTTAATTTTTTACTGCTAAACATCATCGGATTAATCATTTATTACTTATACCCAGCAGCACCCCCTTGGTATGTAGCGGACCACGGTTTTGAATTTAAAGCTGGAACGCCAGGAAGTCCTGCTGGTCTAATTAAATTTGACAGATTCTTTAATATTAATATATTCGAGGGGATGTATGCGAAAAATGGAAATGTTTTTGCGGCTATTCCATCATTACATTCCGCTTTTCCCGTTTTATTACTATATTTCGGTATAAAGAAGCGGCTAGTAGTGGGATCAATTTTCTTTTTTGTTATATTAGCAGGTATTTGGTTTGCGGCCGTTTATACCAATCATCATTATATTATTGATGTTATTTGTGGAGGAGCAACTGCCTTATTATCTATATTTCTATTTGAAAAAGTGTTGATGAAAACGAGGTTGAGAAATTGGCTAGATCGGTATGTTGAGTTATTAAAATGAGCAACAAATAAACTATATTTTCCCTTACGTGTTTGAACTTGATAAAATAGAGTATAATAGGTATGTCTAAATCGGACAACCCTGTAAGATATAAGTGATCAGTAAAAGTTCCAATATAAATATATTGGACACACTGGCATTTTAGAATTTGGAGAACAAAAAGTACTTGGATACAATTATTTAGTAACGACGAAATAATAAGTTGGGCAATCTGGTTCTAATTATTTTTCAGTCT
>CAYOBX010000567.1:0-3871 GCA_964402245.1 uncultured Saprospiraceae bacterium
GAACCAAATAAGATGTAATGAGATCAGTAGACTTATCCGCTCGCTATGATGAAGACCTTAATAATTGGGTACGTCGAAAAGAAGACACCTTTACTATCGGCCTTACTGATTTTGGTCAAAAATTTATTGGAGAGGCATCTGCTATTAGTGAGCTTCCCAAGGTCGGGCAGGTATTAGAACAAGGTGCATTATATGGCGTGTTAGAGTCTGATAAAGCCGCTAGTGAAATTCATCTACCCATAGGCGGAAAGGTCGTTGCGGTTAATGAGTCATTACTGGAAAAGCCTCAGTTAATCAACGAAGATTGTTACGGAGAGGGTTGGATTGTGAAATTGACTGCGGTTAACCCGCAAGAATTAGAGGCTTTGCAATCTGCTGAAATGTATTCGGCTACGGTGGGTAGTTTTTTTAATAAATCGTAATCGTAGAGACGTTGCAGTGCAACGTCTCTACCTTTAAAAAAATCATACCGCTATTCGTCCCTCCCCTTTTAACTCCAGAGATTTGCCAGCCAAATTAATAGCTACTGATTCCTTAGATAAATTTTCAAGAATCGTTTCTGTAGGTGTTACTTTCACTAAGATCGTCTTTCCTCTAAACTGTATTTTGAAAGAAACAGCCTTCCAAGAATTAGGCAAAAATGGATTAAAATGAAGCGTATTATTATATACTCGCATCCCACCAATACCTTTTACAACTGCCATCCAAGTGCCAGCCATACTTGTGATATGTAATCCGTCTTCTGTATCGTTATTATAATCATCTAAATCTAATCGAGCCGTTCTTAAATACATTTCGTATGCTTTAGCTTGCTTGCCCAATTTAGCAGCAAGAATCACATGAACACATGGAGATAAAGAAGATTCATGTACCGTCAATGGCTCATAAAAATCGAAGTTCCGCTGGATAGTTGGCAAATCAAATTTTTCTTCAAAGAAGTAAAGACCCTGCAAGACATCCGCTTGTTTGATATAGCAAGAGCGTAGCACTCGATCCCAAGACCATTTTTGGTTCAATGGTCGATCTTCTGATCGAAGCATAGAGACTGGTTCTACTGCTTTTTCAAGAAATCCTTCTTGTTGTAAAAAGATACCTCTTTCTTCGTCTACAGGTAAATACATTTTGGAACGAATAGCTTTCCATTGAGTTAATTCTTCTGTTTCCTTAAAATCAATCTTTTCTTTTAATGCTTTAAATTTATGGGGTGCGTGTGCATGTACATAAGCGACGGCCTCCGTAGCATATTCCAAACACCAAGCGGCAATAAAATTTGTATACCAATTATTATTGACATTATTTTCATACTCATTTGGGCCCGTCACACCATGCATTACATATTGTTGTCTAGGTGCTGAAAAGTGTACTCTTTGTGTCCAAAATCTTGCAATAGCAATCAGTACTTCTGCTCCATAGTCGATCAAGTAATCCTTATCTCCTGTATATCGTATATAGTCATAAATCCCATAAGCAATCGCTCCGTTTCTATGAATTTCTTCGAAAGTAATTTCCCATTCATTATGGCACTCTTCGCCATTCATAGTAACCATAGGATACAAAGCCGCGCCATTATCAAAACCTAATTTGGCCGCATTCTCAATTGCTTTTTCCAAATGTTTATACCGATAGATCAATAAATTTTTTGCTACTTTTTCTTCCGTTGTTGCCAAGTAAAAAGGTAGGCAGTAGGCCTCTGTGTCCCAATAGGTGCTACCACCATATTTCTCCCCTGTAAATCCTTTAGGCCCTATATTCAATCGTTCATCTACTCCTGTAAATGTCTGGTTAAGATGAAAAATATTAAAACGAATGGCTTGTTGTGCGGCTAGATCTCCTTCGATGATAATATCACTGTCTTCCCATTTCTTGGCCCAAGCTTTTTGTTGGGCTTTTAGGAGTTTAGTAAAACCTTGCTGATGCGCTTGTTTTACCTTTGCTTTACAACGATCCAATAAATTCTTTGAAGGGTGATTGAGGGAGGCAAGAATAGCTACATATTTATAAACGACAATAGGTTCTCCTTTTTTTACAGGCACATCTACACTGGCTCCAGCATACATACCTGTTTTAATTTTGGCCGTTTTGAATTTGCCAATTTTTCCATTTTGAGCGATCTCGAACTTCATACCCGTAGCTACCTGAAAACCCGTTTTCTTAGTTTCTGCGATAACAAATGCTCGACTATTTTTTACAACTACTTTGATTGGATTCCAAAAAGTTTCTTCCCAATTCGCATCTTCATTTTTAACATCCCCATTCAGATAAGGCGTTACATTTAGTGTCCCAGAAAAATTCATAGGCGTAACCGCATATCGGATAGCACCAATCTCGTCATCAACAATACTACAAAAACGTTTAGCTTCCACCTTGACTTGTTTGCCACTCTTGGTAGTCGCAATAAACGATCGTTGAAGATAGCCTTCTTTCATATTTAGAATACGTCGAAATTTAGCAACTTTACATTTCGCTAAATCCAAACTCTTTCCATCAATTTCTATATCTATACCAATCCAATTGGTAGCATTTAATACTTTGGCAAAATACTCTGGATAGCCATTCTTCCACCACCCTACTTTTGTTTTATCAGGATAATAAACTCCTGCCACATAGCTGCCTTGCAAGGAATCTCCAGAATAGTTTTCTTCAAAATTAGCTCGCTGCCCCATTCGGCCATTCCCTATACTAAAAATACTTTCTGAGATCCGATTATAGACTGGTTTGAAGCCTTTTTCTATAATAGACCATTCATCGTGGTGTAGGTATTCTTTCATAATTATTTTCTGTAAAAAAATTAGATTGCCTAGCACGCACGTAGCTCAAGCTTCCATTTTGAGTATTCCTCTCAAGCTGGAAGCTTGAGCTACGTGAGCTAAGCCCCTATTCGCTTAATAATAGATTCAATGGTACTATTTTCAAAAGAAGATAATACTAAATGGGCTGCGCCTAAATTATCGGGACTTCCCATCCCCACCGCATAAAATCCTCCAGCTAAAGCCGCTGCTACTCCACTTACTGCATCTTCAAAAACAATACATTCTTCTGGTACTAATCGCAAACGCTGTGCGCCCATTTGGAATACTTGAGGATCTGGTTTGCTTCTAGTAGTCTTTGTTCCATCAATGATGGTATTGAAGTAGGAAATAATACGAACTTTTCGCAACGCTAATTCTGCATTCTTACTAGAAGAACCTAATGCTATTTTATAGCCTTTTTTTCGTAAGTCTTTTAATAAAACCAATACGCCTGGTAATATTTCACCGGGTGTCATTTCATTCACTGCCTCTAAATACCATTCGTTTTTTTGGCTTGCCCACTTCACTTTATCCGCTTCACTTAATTTTTTATTTCCCCAACCTAAAATTAGATTAATAGAATCCATTCTACTAACTCCTTTAAGTTGTTCATTCTCTTTCTCTGTAAAATCAAAGCCTAGCTCATTGGCCATGCGTCGCCAAGCTTGAAAATGATATTTGGCAGTATCTACTATGACACCATCTAAGTCGAATATACAAGCTTTTATCATGTGTAAATTAAAATGTAAATTAAAATGTAAATTAAAAAACCTAGAAGTTGACAACGAGACGTGGGTCAACGTCTAGGTTTTTAATTTTAATTTACATTTTAATTTTAATTGAAAAACCATATAAGTACATAACTCACAGAAATAGTGTCTGTGTATTGTATGTATTTATATGGTTCCTAAAAATCAATTCTGTACTTCTTGGCTTTCGCTAAAAATAATTTCAGAAAAATAAATTTAATTATTTGAAAGACAATTATTTATATAGTTCTCGTTTGAGGCTCGGCAACAAGTAGGTTTACTGTTTTTTTTAGAGGTAGCCAATTAGATTTGTTTTTTTATAAAAAAAACAAA
>CAYOBX010000568.1:0-3864 GCA_964402245.1 uncultured Saprospiraceae bacterium
TTTTGGTAGGAATAAATTCAAAGCCTTCTTGGTTGCTGCAGCTAGAAAGTATTAAAAAGAAAAAGAGTGTATATAGATAGCTAAATTGTTTGTGCATATATTAAAAATGGTTCTTTATCTTTAGACTTGGCAACAAGTATGTTCTATATTTTTCTTTAGAGGCAGCATTACTACATCTCATCTCCAAATAATATCATTTCTTTTCCACTAAAGGTAATACCATGAACAGATTTTATAGTTGGTGTGATTATCATCACTCGACTACTTTGTTGTTTATATCCTTCTCCTAGATGCCATTCCTGTTCGCTAGAGGTACCATCTTTATAGTCGGTTTTTGTTCTAACTATATTTTGGGGAACGCTAATCGTATTCACTGTTAAAGAATCCTGATTTAATTGGTGCAGGATTGGAGTACCGCCGTGTCTAGCCACTAGATATTGAAATTGTTGCAGTTGAGCATCAAAATATTTTACTAAACCTCTAGTATTGCCTTCATTATAAAAATGACTTTGAATTGGATCTAGCATATTCCAATTTCTTTGGCCTTGATTCAACAAAATCATTCCTGTTCCAGCATCATTAATTCCATTAAAGACTTCGGTACCAAAATCATTTCCTGTAACTAGCATGTCCAATTGCTGATCGCCATTTATATCTTCTAATAAGATACCATTCCCCGCAGAAACTTGAGTGGCTAAAGGTAAAGAATCTACGGTAAAAGATGTACCTTCCTCATTCCACAAAATAATATGTTCTAAGATATTTACTTCAAAAGTAAACATCGCTTCGGTGTCTAGTTTCTCTAAAATCTGAGGAGTCGTTGTTATAGAATAAGACGTAAAATTGGTATAGTCCTTAGATAAACTTTTGAGTTGTTTCATCAAAGGTTTTCTCAAATGATATGGTCTGTACTCCCCATCAATATAATGGCTAATAATCGGATCAATACTCCCATTATTATCAAAATCTTTGGCGAATAATTGGATAGGATGTTTGGCATCTAATCTGTATTTATTGTTGATACCTTGATTCCCTAAAACATAATCGGTAAATCCATCTTGGTCCAAATCAGCTGCAACAATACTATTCCATAAACCATTTAATTGGCTTAAACCAGGCCTGTTTATTTTTTCTAACTGCTTGCCTTCTATATTTCTAAAAATACTTGGTGCCATCCATTTTCCAACTACAATCAAATCTACCCAATCGTCCTTATCTACATCCGTCCAAATAGCGGAAGTAACCATACCCACTTTTTCTAAATCTTCTGCATAGCTATTTGTTTGATTGACCATTTTTCCATTATCATTGATGTACAATGTAGAATTGGGTGTAATCGGCCAATTTCCTGGAGAGACTCTAGCCCCAACAAATAAATCTAAATCCCCATCTTTATCAAAGTCAGCTGCCACTACACTAGAAGAAACGGAATTTTCTCCAACGAAGGTCGTGTCTCTAATAAATCCCTTTCCTTGTTGATTAAAATAAATTTCGTCTCTTTGTGTGTCGGGCTGTTTCATATAAGGCAAAGCACCTTTTGCTAAGTATATATCCTTATACCCATCCTCATTTAAATCAACTGCTAATAGGGTGTTTTTTTCACCTACTCCATTTATAGCCGTAATTGTTTCCGCTTGAAAAGTACCTGCTGTTTGTTGATAAAATATTTGTAATGCTTCCTGCTCGCCAACATCCATTATACAATCATCTAATCCATCATTATTCATGTCTGCGATGATTATTGCAGGACCTTCTTCTGAACTTAATTTTTGTATTTGCGGTTGGATATTAAAATCATAGAATTTAGTAAAAGAATGGGCTTTTTCTGTCAGCTCATTTTGTACTTGACGAAATAAAGGCTCCCTTTTTTCAGTTGCAATTACATTTCTTTTTAGTGCATTTTCATAGGAAAAAACATGCTGCTGATTTATGCTTAGGTTTTGATAAGTAGATACTGTTCTATCTTGCCAAATAATCACTAAAGAATCTATCTTTTCAATAGCTCCTAAACCAAAATGTAGTAAATTTTCAGAGGTAGAGCAGTAACCTCGATTAAATTGAACGTCCTGTGTATATAATCCATCAGCCGTATAGACCTTTACTTTTGAACCAATCGCTCCTATATTTTCTTTAGTTCCTTTTACAGAGATTTGTAAATACTTATTAGCTGCAACTACACTATGACCAGCCGTTGTATTTTCATAGATAAAAGCAGCATCATTAATATTATTCACCACCAAATCCATATCTCCGTCTCGGTCTAGATCACTTAGTGCAGCACCATTCGAGAAGGAAGGTTTACTAAAATTGGCCCCACGATGCGTTTTTTCAAATTGAAGATTTTCTTGTTGTAGATACAAATGATTGTCAATTTTCACTACTGGAATTTTGCTCAAAAGTCGTTCATTGGCACTCATCAATACATTCATTCCTGAATGGAAATCAGAAAAATCTAAATCAGAAATATCTCTAGGAAATCCATTGGTAATGAATAGATCATTTTTACCATTATTATCAAAATCGCTAATCATAGGACTCCAACTCCAATCTGTTGCATCAATATCTAGTAACATCGAAATATCTCCAAAGTGGCCATTTCCTTGATTGAGTTGAATGGTATTTCTAGGGTATTGAATTTCGTAATTCTTTTTTTGCATGATGTCGTAGTAGTAATGATTGGCTCCCCCAAACATCATTTTCATACGGGTATCTTCTTCTGGCAACATATCTAAAGTTACAATTTCAGGTAAGCCATCATTATTCAAGTCACCCACATTATTCCCCATCGAAGAGAAACTTTGATGATCTAAGTAGTTCATGATTTCATTCTTAAAAGTTCCATCTTTTTGATTCACCCAAAGAATATCATTACTAACAAAATCATTAGACACATAAATATCAGGATAAGCATCCTCATTAATATCAAAGACCGCTATGCCTAAACCAAATCCATGATGTGTGATACCTGCTTCGGTAGATACATCGGTAAAAGTTTCATCGCCATTATTTCGGTATAATCGGTCTGTAGAAGGGCTGCTACCATCATTTACTTTTCTACTAAGCCCCATGGTTTTTGGAATATCCAATTTATTATTAATCAAAAACAAATCTAAATCACCATCTACATCATAATCTATAAAAATGCTATGGGTCGTATAGCGATTATCTGCTAAGCCATATTTTTTTGCCTCGTTCTTAAAGTTTACTTGTCCATTATTGTCTACCCCTTGATTAATATAGAGTACGTTTTCTCTTAGGAGACTGTCTTTATGAAAGCTACAAGTCAAATATATATCTTGCCATCCATCATTATTAATATCGGCTACATTGACACCAGAGACCCATTTACCTTTTGCTTCAATACCTGCTATAGTAGAAATCTCTTCAAATTTTAAATCACCAAGATTTAGATAAAGTTGGTTATTGACCAGATTACCCGCAAAAAAAACATCTGGTAAACTATCATTATTAAAATCTGCAATACCTACACCTCCGCCATTATAGAGATAATTATTGATCAAAATATTTAAGCTGTCACTTTCGGGAATTTCGTTGTTGAAGGTAATATTGGTTGTCTCTGAATCTAATAATTGAAAAATCTCAGGGGATTTATTGGTACAAGCCAATAAGGAAAATAGGAAGGATACCACTAATAAATGATAATAATTGTTTTTTCTCATGATGCATTTAGCCTATTGAGAGCTTGTCTAAAATAGTAGCTCAAAGTTACAACCCATAGCTGTTAGACGAGTAAATTCTCAAAATAATGTCAGAACAGGATTTATAAGAGGTCAAGATTAATAAGATTCACACTTAGTAACGACGAAATAATAAGTTGGGCAATCTGGTTCTAATTATTTTTCA
>CAYOBX010000569.1:0-3859 GCA_964402245.1 uncultured Saprospiraceae bacterium
TTATTCCCCAAAGCGACCTTATTGAACTATTTGAAGAACTTTATTTTCCATGAAGACCACAATGGAAAAATTATCAAAAAAGGCGCAAAGTATCATCAGTATTGGGGCATCCAAAAAGCCGTCGAATCCGCTCGACAAAATATCAAGCCAACAGGTGACGGCCGCTTAGGCGTTATCTGGCATACACAAGGATCAGGTAAAAGTATTTCGATGGCCATCTTGACAGGCATCCTTCGCTCCTTACCCGAAATGAAAAACCCGACCATCGTTGTCCAAGTAGACCGAGCCGCATTGGATCAACAACTCTATGAAAATTTTGTCTTAGCCAAAGACCTCGTAGGCGATGTCCACCATGCCGACGATACCGAAGGCCTTCGACAATTATTGAGTACCGATGGGGGAGGAGTGATATTTACTACCATAGAAAAATTTCGATTAAGAAAAATAGAAGGCGAAAAAGAACTACTGCATCCTGTTTTGTCAGAGCGGTACAATTTGATCGTAATGGCCGACGAAGCCCACCGTACCCAATATGGATTTAAAGATGGCGGCTTCGCCCAAAATATCAGAAAGGCATTGCCGAACGCTTCCTTTATTGGATTTACAGGAACCCCTGTCGATAGCAAAGTTGCAGATACCGAACAGGTTTTTGGCCCCACCATCCACACCTACGATATCAAGCAAGCAGTAGACGATGGCGCAACGGTTCGGATAGATTATGTTCCCTTGATGGTTCCCCTCAATATCAAAGGCAGTCATGCCCAAGAGTTAGAAGAAGTCGTAGAGGAAGACGAAGAAGGAAAAACCAATGCCGTATGGGCAGCGATTGAAGATGCCGCAGGCTCCGCCGATCGAGTGGCGACTGTGTCGAAAGAAATATTAGCCCATTATCAAAAACGAACGACGACGCTAGAAGGAAAAGCGATGGTCGTCTGTATGAGTCGGCGCAACTGTGTCAAGATGTACGATGCCTTGACGGCATTGGAAGGCTGTCCGGAGATAGCCGTGGTGATGACGACCAATATCGGCAAAGATCCAAAGGAATGGAATATCCATAGTCGGACCAAAGCCAAAATGAAAACCATCAAAACACGATTCAAAGATCCAGAAGATCCTTTGAAAATAGTGATTGTTCGGGATATGTGGTTGACGGGTTTTGATGCGCCCTGTACGCATACGATGTATGTCGATAAAATCATGAAAGGGCATAACTTGATGCAAGCCATCGCGCGCGTGAATCGAGTATTTGAAGACAAACCCAATGGCTTAGTAGTAGACTTCATCGGTATCTCTGGCTACCTCGCTACCGCTACCAAAAAATATACGAATAGCGGAGGCGAAGGAAAACCTGCTTTTGATCTGGAAGGAGCAGTACGGATTTGTTTGCTACAATTTGAAAAAGTCAAACGCCTATTAGGAGATTTTGACTTGGCAGAAATTGAAGCAATGAAGAACGCTGAAAGAATGAAGTGGTCGAATGATTTAGTCAACGCCATTTTAAAATCGGAAGCAGAAACAGATGCCTTTTTACAAGAAGAAAGAAAACTAACCGAGTTAGTCGCTATGACCAACTCTGATGAGCAGGTATGGGAGATACAAAAAGAGGTGGGACTTATACAAAGTATTCGACAAGCCATTCGAAAAATAAAGTTCCCTCCTGGTGCTCAAAAGAAGAAAAACGAACGGATCAAAGATTTGATTTCCAAATCACTAGAATCTCATGCGGTAGTAGATTTGGCAGCGATGTACGATTTAGAAAAAATTGATATTTCAATAGTCGATGATCGCTTTCAAGCCATCGTCAAAGAAAAGGGCAGCGAGAATATCAAAATCGAATTACTCAAACGGATCGTCAATGACGAGCTCCGAGTCCGTATGCCAAAGAACATCCGCAAGATGACCAACTTAAAAGCGGAGCTAGATAAGGTACTCAGTAATTATCATAAAAATAGTTTGGATTCGATAGCTGCCATCAAGCACTTGCTAGACCTTGCTAATGAATTCAATAATGAAGATAAGCGTAAAAAAGAATTAGGCTTAGAAGATGACGAGTTGGCATTTTACGATTTACTAAGTGCCAATGAAAAGCTATTGAATACGAAAGGACCGATCCAAGATTTGGTACATACAGTAGTAGATTCGGTCAAGAAAAACTTACAATTGGATTGGACCAAGAAGGGCGATGCTAGAGCTGCCATTCGCTTGGCTGTCAAAAAGGAACTGAGGGGAAAGGTGCCGTTTTCAGAATTGGACAATTTGTTAAAGGAGGTGATTGAGCAGGCGGAAGGGCAGTATAAGGAATGGCCATTGGTGGGGTAGATTTGACCTTTTCGACGGTACAATCAATTATGGCCAGAATAGCATCTAAACCTTTCCTATTTTATCAATAGGAAAAGACTCTACATAGAGTGTTTTAGAATCATCCCGTTTTGTTCTTATTTCTACTTTCGCTAAGAATTGTTGGTATTGAGAGAACTTCATTTCCTTTCTGAGTACCAACTTATTTAGCATTTCTTTGCCCTCCCTATTTTCTGAAGTCATCTGTTTCAAGATAGCTTTCATTTCATCATCATACGGTAATTTATTTTGATCGGACAGATGATAATTCCAAGCAATCATACCTGCTTTTGCTTTCGCTAAATAATCTTCTTCCGTTTCAGAACCATCAAGGATTGGTTGTATAAATTTTATTAATATAGTGGAGTAGGATACACGTTCTTTTTTCATCTAAATTATTATTTTTTTTGAATTAGAATAGAGAGCAGTGTAAATATAATAGACTTGTTACTCTTTAAGAAGTGTTTCTATGAAATGTGGATTTTTTCAACAATTCGTTTTTGATTTAAACACAAAATGTTTTATATTTGCATATGATTATAAAACTATTTGTTGTTAAAAATTATTAAAACTATGATTGATTTTGATACCCTAACTAGCTACAAAGCACAGCGTCCTTATAATGGACATATTATTTACTATGAATTTGAAGGAGATCAAGGCACTTGGAGTGTTTGGAATACCACAGAATTCGATAAAGAAAATGAACCCAATCCAATATTAGTATATGGAGGTGGAGATAGACCTTTAATAGTTAGAAATGAAGTACTTGAGTCAGGATTTTATACTACACGAGAAGAAGGGACCATTGCTGCTAAACAATTTATTGATGAATTGTTAGAGCTGGAAGAAGCTTATAGTATTGCGGCGTAGGAAGAAGTGATTATATCCAAAAAAACTTGGTAGGATGTTGAATATCATCCTACCATTTTTGTTTTTAGGCAAATTAAATTAATCATCTTACTCCGTTTCCACAATATTTCCATCCGCTAATAAATCTAATTCAATAGCAGTACTAGTTGTAGCATCATATTCTTCTTTAAGACCAGTAGCACCTGTTACAATATTGATTGTCCAATCACTATCAATATTAGCTACAGATTGAGCAATATTAACCCCATCTGAGAAAGTACCAGCAATTACCTTTCGAGCAATAGGAACCCCTTTCTTAGTGAAAGTAGCTAATATATATTGATAGTCTAGTAAAGCTGCTTTCCAATAAACAATGGCGTGAAAATCCTTGGTATCTTTTAAAGAAAAACAAGGAATTACCTCCGTAAATTCATCTTCTATAGGCCCTTCTATTAAGCTAATAAATTGCCCTAGTTCAAGGGGATGAAGTTGTTTATTATTTTTGCTAAAAGCAAAATGAGTATCTATGCTTAAGGTGATGGGCAAATCAATTTTCGGGAATTTTTTTAAAAAACTATGGAAGCTGACTTTGTTATTATTAGGCATCTATTTTTAAATTTTAGACTTCCAAGTACTTGGACATCTTTTGAAGAAGATCACTTTAGTAACG
>CAYOBX010000570.1:0-1450 GCA_964402245.1 uncultured Saprospiraceae bacterium
GGTGAGCATTTTTTAAAAAACGATCTAACCATTTTCCTCTTGTCTCTCCTTTCCAGCAAGCAATCGCTCCGTCATAAACAGATATTGACGGAACTGGAATTACCTTATGTGGGTCTAAGCCAATACTTTGTCCATACCCCTCACATTTAGGGCAGGCACCATAGGAATTATTGAAATTAAATAATTGCGGGGTAGGGTCTAAAAAACGAATTCCATCCAATTCAAAACGATTATTAAAAGTACGTTCCTCTTTATCCATAATATCTACAATGGCCTCTCCTTCACTTTCGTAGAATGCCGTTTGAATGGAATCACCTATTCGTTTAATATTTTCTTCGTCTTCTTTTTTGACAACAAAACGATCTATTAGTATTCGAATATCTTTTTTCTTATAAAAAGCTACTGTCTTTTTTAAATTTAATATTTTGCTCTCCAACACGTCTTCAATCCGCTCTAATTTTTTCTTTGTATAAATACGGGTATACCCTTTTTGTAATAATAAATTTAGTTCTTGCTCTAAAGTTCGATCATCATATTTTTGTTGTAACGGAATAAATAATTGGACCTTATCTCCTTCTTTAAAACTCATAATGAAATCCGTCACATCAAATACTTGATGTCGTTTTACCAACTCGCCTGATACGGGAGAATACGTTTTACCAACCCTAGAAAATAACAATCTTAAGTAGTCGTAAATTTCGGTGAGCGTACCAACTGTGGAACGTGCATTTGCCGTACTGACTTTTTGTTCTATAGCAATAGCTGGACAAACACCCTTGATGTAATCTACATCTGGCTTTTTCATTCGCATCAAAAACTGTCGAGCATAAGAAGAGAGACTTTCTACATAGCGTCGTTGACCTTCTGCATATAGGGTATCCATTGTGATGGACGACTTACCCGATCCAGATACACCTGTAATTACCACGAATTGATTCTTGGGTATCTTTAGATCAACGTTTTTTAGGTTGTTGGCTCTTGCGCCTTTTATGTAGATTTCTGGATTCATAGTTTTGTTATTCCTCATGACTGCGTCATGATGTCTATCCCATGACTGCGTCATGGGTTACAGGATGTCTATCCCACGACTATCGTCATGGGTTACAGGATGTCGTCCCACGACTATCGTCATGGGTTACAGGATGTCGTCCCGTTGGGACTGGGAAGTTTCGTCAGCATCAAGTGAGGTCAACGTCATAAGTCTGACAGCCGTAGGCGATCTGACAGCGCAGCGGTCTGACCTCTGACAGCGAAGCGATCTCATTTAGACATCAAAAGAAATTTCAACATCTGAGCTAGTAGGGTGCGCTTGACAAGTCAAAATAAACCCATCTGCTACCTCATCATCATCTAGGGCAAAGCAAGCATCCATTGATACCTCTCCTTTTGTTACTTTAGCCATGCAAGTAGAGCAAGCACCAGAAGTACAAGAATAAGGAGGATCAAAATT
>CAYOBX010000570.1:1550-3833 GCA_964402245.1 uncultured Saprospiraceae bacterium
TGCTTTTCTTTCTTAGGTTGACTGAGCACATGTTCCACAATTAATTGACCAGTAAATTTCTTTTCTAATTCAGACAACGTATCTTTGAAAATGATCGTCTCTTCATTGCTGTTACCATAAAATAAAAACACGGTACTCTGTGGCTCTTGCTCCAAAGTTGTTTTTAAAATAGAAAAGATTGGGGTAATACCACTACCTGCCGCAAACAAATAATAGGTCTTTCTATTTTCTTCTTTTAAAGGAATATAAAATCGACCGTCCGGAGGCATTACTTCTACTGTATCTCCTGCTTTTACTTTATCATTGATGTGATTCGAGACTAGACCTTTAGGTACTCGTTTAACAGATACGGTTAGGTCCTGCTCTAGAGGGCTGCTACTCATGGAATAGGCTCTTCTTTCCTCTTTTCCGTTTATATTAAATTTAAGGGTCAGGTACTGTCCTTGTGTATATTTAAAGGTATCTTTTTGATCGGCAGGTACACTAAAAGAAACAGATACGGTATCTGCTGTTTCTTGTTGAATATTACTTACTTGAAGCGGATGAAATACGTTGCTACTCATTGCTATCTTTAAAAATTAATAATGCTTTTGTTAAAAATTGTGATGTATGATCGACTAGATAAAAGCTATAGAACAATCTTTAGTCAGTAAAGTTGTTCTAATGACTCCCAAAAATAAGGATAAAACTTTGAATATATACTTATGTCAACTTATTATAAAAACCAAATAAAATTGTACCTTCGGTTGTAGGCTATTCCTATAAGAAAACAATACTACAAACATGCAAAATCCACCAACAAACAAACCTCAATGGCTTTTAAAGCTAGAACAAGAAAGCTGGCAGGCAGAACTCATTATCTCTGGTTTGGCCATTCTAGGTTCTTTACAGCTACCTGATTTAATAGGACGGTTTGGACAATGGGCATTGACCTATTTTTCTGTAGAAATGGGACCTTTTCTGTATTTTATACAACTCTATCTTTTTGTTGCAGCTTCTGGATTAATAATTGGATTTATTCTGCACTTCATACTGCGGGCTATATGGATTGGATTGATTGGGATTAATTCAGTCTTTCCTGAAGGAATTAAAACGGAATCAGATTCCTATTCCCAAATTTTCATGGAAAATATAAAACGAGATTATTCCATAGAAAATTCTGGTATAGAAGCTTTAGATAATTTATGTAGCGGTGTTTTTGTAGCCTGTACAATTAGTATTTTAGTTTCTTGTGTTTTTGTTACTGACTTGCTTGTGATTTATGGTATTAAGTGTCTCTTAGACCTTTTCCTACCATTAAAAATTCAATTAATTCTTGCAGGGCTATTATTTCTACTCTTAATGTCTATATCTTTTAGCTTTTTAATAATCCATAGCAAGAAATATAAAAACAATGTCAGCGTGCAGGAAAAGGGATATAAAGTCTACACAGTTTATTCTTTTATAGTTTTTCACGTGTTCAGAAAACCTTACTTCTATCTCGTGAATTTGATAATGAGCAATATAAATAAAAAGAAATTTATAGGGTGGATGTTTGCTAGTTTTATACCGGTGATGGTATTTTCAGGCTACTATTTATTTGACTCTAAAAACATATTCTTGTTTGATGCACCTTTGTTTTTGAGTACATATGCACGATCTGATAAAACCTTCCCAGAAGAATATGAAGAGCACCTAACAGCAGAAAGTGGTCCAATTTATTCCACCCTCATAGAATCAGAATTAATAGAAGGCAAGATGATGAAAGTTTTCGTACCTATTTTTAATAACGAAGAAATTATTTACTCTGCATATTGTGGAGAATATGTAGATCAAGAGGATTTAGATGGCGACGAGAACACAAAACAGGTTAAACAATTTGATGTAGATTGCTACAACAAATACCATAGGGTCAGCGTCAATGAGGAAAGAGTTTCAACCGATTTTATTAAACACAATCATCCTCATAGAGGCACCTTTGGTGTACTCACCTATTTACCTACAGATAATTTTAAAAAAGGAAAAAACTTTTTAAAGGTTGAGAAGTTAACGGTTGATAGCGTTTATCGGACGATGGTGGTGCCTTTTTGGTTTGTTGGAAATTGAATGCTGGACTTTGATTTTCCTGATTGCCACGATCTAGTAGAACTAAATGTGAGCAAGACATAATTTTGATTAGCTTGATGAGTCAAGACTACTAGTATTTAGTCAACACTTAAATCAGCCTAATCAGAAAACGCATACCTTGATTTTTTTGATTTTTCTGATTGCTAAGATTTAGATACAACTAGAAGTAAGTAAGTA
>CAYOBX010000571.1:0-3828 GCA_964402245.1 uncultured Saprospiraceae bacterium
CTAGTTACAATCAAACTATTAATTTACTAAAGAACCAAAACAACACACTTTCAATATGAAAAAAACACTACACCTTTTTATTTATTTTGTGATTCTAATTCTATTGACTGTTTCCACCAGCACTTTTGCTAGTGAATGTGGAACCAATATTACTAGCGACCAAGGAAATATATCAATTTCTGGATTGGAAGAACCGATCAATATTGTAAAAGTTTTCAATCAAGAATGGAAACAAGTTTTTGAATGTTATGCTGAGTGTGAAAGTGATATTTCAGTTAACAATCTTGTAACAGGAACTTATTATATTAGAATAAATACTTATACATCAGATTGGGACCCTATCTGTTCCTCTGATCTCATAGATATTACCGTTATGGGTAATTTAGGGGAGAGTAGTAATACAACAGGATTTTGTGCAGGAGTGAGTGCGGCAGGTGGCGCTGGAGCTATTGCTATCACAGGAGTCGATGCGCCGTGGCATAGGATTCGATATAGACCAGCCGCAGAAAGTGAGTATATAGAATTATGTAATGATATTTGCGGAAATCCACAACTTATATCCAATCTGATTGCAGGTAGTTATTTTATAAAAATAGATCAAAGTGATGTAGGAGGTAATAACCATTGCCTTGCTGAATTTGCGGTAGAGGTGCGCGATGGTTTGATAGATTCTTGTCCAAATGTTAGTGTCACAGGAGGAATAGAGATGATTACTATTACAGGAGTTACAGCTCCTTGGCAACGGATAGCTTACAGATTAGTTGGTACAAATGAATACATTGAAGCTTGTAATGATAATTGTCCTAGTAGTCAGACTATTACAGGTCTACCTGTAGGTGTATATAGCGTAAAGATTGACCAAAACAATAATAATAACCAAGTTTATAACTTTTGTACTTCAGAATTTGAAGTTACGGTTACTTCCTTAAATAGTGCTACAAATCCAGAAACGGAAGATTTGCCAAATCTATGTGCTGGAGTAACTGCTACTGGAGGAGCAGGGACCATTATTGTCAATGGAGCGAATGCACCTTGGCAACAACTCTTTTATCGTTTGGATTCTTCCCCAACTTTTATCGAAGTGTGTAATGATGACTGTAATGATCCAGAAACTATCTCTGGATTAGCTCCTGGTGCCTACACAATTAAATTAAATCAGAATAACAACAATGATCAGATTTATAATTATTGCTCTATAGAATTAAACGTTACCGTTACAGGCACCACATCAAGTGGACCGATTTCCAACACTAATGCTGCGAGCAGTTTATTTACAGGGCCTGTTAGTACTGAAAATGCTTGCGCAGTAAGAACAGCAACGAATACCACTTCTTGTGATTTTGGGGATTATGGTTTGTATTTAAATACTTATACAGAAGGGCTGAATTTCTTTTATAGAATATCAGATGGACAGTTTATAGAATACAATGATGGGACTGCAAGATTTGTTGGAACTTTGACCAATACAAATAATCCAGAAGCTAGATTAACAATAGATGTTACCTTTCTGGGACGAACGACTATTGCAGGACCTGATAGTCCTAAAGGCCATGATTGTGGGGCTCCGCAAGACCTCTCTACCTTTTATTACTATACTAGTTTTTCTGGCTTTTTGACAGGAGAAGGCCAATTGGAAGGAGCTTCTTTATTCATTCAAAATAATGGCCCAGCCTTCCAATTGGGCAATGGTGCAAATGTTACAGAAGGCAGTATTCCACAACCTTTTGGTGGCAGTGGTTGGTTTACCGTAGAGGTGCGTTCTCAGGCAAGTGGTCTTGAACTCAATTTCCCAGATGATTTAGCAGCGCAAGTTGGAGATATTAATATTACCCTTAGTGGTAATGCAATGGCGTGTTTGGAAAGTAGTGTTCCAACGCCAATCCCAACTCCCGTACCTGCTCCAACTACAACCTGTGCTGTAAGAACCGCAACGAATACTACTTCTTGTGATTTTGGGGATTATGGTTTGTATTTAAATACTTATACAGAAGGATTGAATTTCTTTTATACAATATCAGGTGGACAATTTACTGAATTTGAAGATGGTACAGCAAGGTTCATTGGAATCTTGACCAATACGAATAATCCAGAAGCTAGATTGACTATAGATGTTACCTTTCAAGGACGAACTACTGTTGCAGGTCCCGATAGTCCAAAAGGGCATGATTGTGGGGCAGCACAAGACCTTTCTACCTTTTACTACTATACTAGTTTTTCAGGCTTTTTAACTGGAGAAGGTCTATTGGAAGGAGCTTCTTTATTTATTCAAAATAATGGTCCAGCTTTCCAATTAGGGAATGGCGCGAATGTTACCGAAGGTAGTAATCCACAGCCTTTTGGAGCTAGTGGTTGGTTTACTGTAGAAGTACGATCTCAAGCAAGCGGGCTTGAACTCAATTTTCCAGACGATTTAGCTGCCCAAGTTGGAGATATTAATATTACCCTTAGTGGTAGTGCAACAGCTTGTATAGACAGTAACTTACCTGCTCCAAATCCTGCGCCTACTCCAACTACAATATGCGCCGAAAGAGAAGCGACTAATACTAACTCCTGCGATTTCGGAGAGTATGGTATTTACTTAAATACTTTTGCTCCAGAACTAAATGTATTTTATGATATAATCGAAGGTGAATTTGTTGAATTCACTGATGGTACAGCAAGATTTACCGCTACTATGGTGAATAAAACTGACCTGTGGATGCGTTTTCAAATAGAGGTTAGCTTTACAGGCAGAACAAGGGTTGCAGGACCAGATAGTCCAAGAGCACATACCTGTGATGGAGCAAACCAAGATTTAGAATCCTTCTATTATTATTCTTCTTTTTCTGGAACTATTACTGGAACAGAAGATGCAGAAGGGGCATTGTTAAACATATCTAGCAATGGCCCAGCCTTTCAATTAGGCAATGGTGCAAATGTTACAGAAAGAATCAATCCACAACCATTTGGTGGCAGTGGTTGGTTCACTGTTGAAGTGGTATCTGAGCCTAATAATTTTACGTTTAATTTCCCTAATGATCCAGCTGCTTTAGTAGGAGATATTAATTTTACTTTGTCAGGAAATGCTGCTGCATGTTTTGAAAACCAAATAGTAGATCAGGCAAGTGCAACTTCAAGACAAGCTCCTTTTACTACTTTCAATACCTTTTCTTTCAATAGACAGATTGACTTAGAGGGCATTACCAATCAAGTAGCTCAAAGCGATTATTTTGTAGTAGAAAAATCCTCCGATGGTCGTAATTTTGAGGCAATTGATAAAATCTATAACACTGACCTAAATTCAGAAACGACCTATTTTAAAACGATTGATGAACAACCTATCCTTGGGGTCAATTATTACCGTATCAATCAGTTTTATAAAAATGGTAGAAATAGCTATACGGAAGTAAAGAAAGTCGATTTCAAGTTCGATGTTACTTCTTTTTCTATATTCCCTAATCCAGCTCGTAATGAATTATTTATTAATCTGAATCCATTTGTAGGACAGGCAGGGGAGATTCTTGTAACCAATCATTTCGGACAAATAATTAAAGATTTAAGCTATGAAGCTATTCCCAGCGAGCCCATCAAGATTGATTTTGAAGAGTTTAATAATGGCTTATATATTATTCAAACTAGAATCGGGAAGGCTGAATGGGTAACTAATAAAGTGATGGTTAGTAAGTTATATTAATAAGAAGGGTTTTCTGGCACTCGGCAAACAGTAGATTTTAATAGTTTTTAGAGGGCGCAATTTTGTAATGCTTTTTTTCAAAAAAGCATTACAAAATTGTGCCCTCTAAAGAAATATAGTAAACATACTTGTTGCCGAGTCGCAAGATAAAACCT
>CAYOBX010000572.1:0-3811 GCA_964402245.1 uncultured Saprospiraceae bacterium
CGGTTCACAAAGGGTGTTTGCTCCTCTTAAAAAATACTTCCGTAGCGCAGCTATGGGATGGAGTAGAAATAAATTGTAAGTTTATTTTTAATCCATCCCTATGCAAGGTTTTTTAAGAAAAACTGAGCACAAAATAAACTCGACCAAATGGCGGATTTATTATTTCGTCGTTACTTAACTGCAAAAAATATGCTCTAAATTCTTATCGAAAAATATATGCTATTACGTTTTTTACAATTTAGTTTTTTGTGTTTATTGAGCTTTCAAACTTTTGCTCAAACAGGAACCATCAGAGGAAATGTATTTGATAAAGAAACAGGGGAACCTGTCTTATACGGTACGATTCAATTAGTAGGTACGACATTAGGAACAACTACTGATTTAGATGGTTTTTTCACCTTGGCGAGTGTTCCTGTTGGGGAGTATGAATTGTTGTCTACCTATATAGGTTATGATAGTTTAGCTCAAAATATCATAGTAGAAGCAGATCGAATTAATTACCTGAGGCTCTACTTATCTACCAATAGCGTTCAGCTCGGAACGGTGAATATTTCTGCAAAAAAAGAAAAGGCTAGAACAGAGGTGCAGGTGTCTACTTTAACAGTAACTCCTCAACAAATTAGTGCCATGCCTTCTATTGGAGGACAAGCTGATATTGCACAATACCTACCTGTCTTACCGGGTATTGTCTCTACAGGAGATCAAGGTGGACAACTCTATATAAGGGGAGGATCTCCCGTTCAGAATAAAATATTGCTGGATGGAATGACGATTTATAATCCCTTTCATTCTTTGGGTTTGTTTTCTGTTTTTGAAACAGAAACGATTCGTTCTGTGGATGTTTTGACTGGTGGATTTAATGCAGAGTATGGGGGACGTATTTCGGCAGTAGTAGATTTAAAAACGAGGGAAGGAGATAAGAAACGATTTGGGGGAGTTGTGGGGGCTAATCCTTTTCAAGCCAATGTTTTATTAGAAGGGCCAATCGTTCCATTAGATCCCAACAATGGGAGTAGTCTTTCTTTTTTAGTGACAGGCAAGCATTCTTATATCGACCAAACTTCTCCTAATTTATATCCCTACGCCGTAGAGAATGATACTTTAGGCTTGCCATTTAATTTTACTGATTTATATGGAAAAGTATCCTTTGTTGGTGGCAATGGTAGTAAAATAGATTTGTTTGGTTTTAATTTTCAAGATGAAGTAAATTTTGTGGATTTAGCTAGATTAGATTGGACTACTTCTGGAGCAGGTCTTCGATTTAGCTTAGTACCAAATGGATCGGCTGCGATTATAGGCGGTAATTTTTCTTATTCTGACTATCAAGTTGGTTTGGTAGAATCAGATGATAAACCTCGGACCAGTGGCATTACTAGTTTTACGGCTGGATTGAATTTTGCTTATTTTGGGAATAATAGCGAAGTGAATTATGGATTTGAAGTCAATGGATTTAGAACCAATTTTGAGTTTATTAATTTCTTGGATTTAAGTATTGAACAATTTGAAAATACAACAGAGATTGGAGGTTTTGTGAAATTTAAAAAACAATGGGGGAATCTAATTATAGAACCTGGACTTAGAGCGCAATTTTATTCTTCCTTAAATAAATTTACCATAGAACCTAGATTTGGTTTGAAATATAATATTAGCGAATCGGTACGCTTCAAACTGGCAGGGGGTATCTATACTCAAAATTTGATAAGTACAGTTAATGAACGAGATGTCATCAATTTATTTGTAGGATTCTTATCAGGTCCAGACGAAGGTATTTTTAAAGCTAATAGTACCGAAAGAACCGATGATCGGTTACAAAAAGCAAATCATGCGATAGTAGGTGTGGAAGTAGATTTGACTAACCAATTAGAATTAAATATAGAACCTTACTTCAAAGACTTTACCCAACTAATTAATTTAAACAGAAATAAACTCACCCCACAAGATCCGAATTATGTGGTGGAGACAGGCGAAGCTTATGGTATAGATTTTTCTTTGAAGTACCAATCTGAGAACACCTACCTTTGGGCAACTTATTCTTTAGGGTATGTTAATCGAGACGATGGCATTCAAGTTTTTCCTACTCTTTTTGATCGTCGGCATAATGTCAATTTATTAGGCACGTATGCTTTCGGATCAGATCGGTCTTGGGAAGCTAGTGCCAGATGGAATATGGGTTCAGGATTTCCATTTACTTTGACACAAGGATTTTATAGTCTCTATACTTTTGAAGAGGGTATTAGTACGGATGTTTTAAGGGATAATGCAGACCTAGGAATTATCTTTGATGAAAATCGAAATGCTGGTAGATTACCTTATTATCACCGACTAGATCTATCTGTAAAGAAGACGATTACTTTTTCAAAATATGTTCAACTAGAAGCGGTAGCTAGTGTGACGAATGCTTATGATCGAGATAATATTTTCTTTTTTGATCGAGTGCAATTTGAACGAGTGGACCAGTTACCGATCTTGCCTAGTCTTGGTTTGACTTTTAGATTTTAAGTCAAATTATAAGTTTTCCCTTCGGGAAATAAAAAATTGAACGCAGAGACGGAGAGATGCAGAGCTAAGTATGACTCTGCATCTCTGCGTTCAAAATTGTTGTCGTGTTTTAACATCAATAATAATGATTCCATTAGGAAAATTTTCAACCCTCAAAGCCTATAGATATAAGGAACAAGGAATGTATCTTGAAGACGATCATGAGGATGAGGTATTGTTGCCTAATAAGTATGTGCCAGATGGTATGGATATAGGGGATGAAATAGAAGTCTTTGTCTATACAGATTCGGAAGACCGATTAATTGCTACTACAGAGCAACCAAAAATTGTAGTCGGTGAGTTTGCCTATCTAGAAGTAGTACAAGTTACTAAGTTTGGTGCTTTTTTAGATTGGGGCTTAGAGAAGAATTTGTTAGTGCCATTTTCGCAACAAAAACGAAATATGGAAGAAGGGGAGTGGCATGTCGTTTTCTTATACTGTGATGAAATCACAGATCGTTTAGTAGCTTCTGCCAAATGGCATAAGTTTGTGGACACCCAAGAAATTAGCGTTAAGGATGGAGATGAAGTAGATTTATTGATTGCCCATCCAACAGATCTCGGTTGGAATGTGATTATTAATAATTTACATGCTGGGCTAATTTATAATAATGAAATTTTCCAACCGATACATACAGGAGATCGACTAAAAGGATATATCAAACAAGTAAGACCAGATAATAAAATAGATGTCAGTTTAGAACAACAAGGGTATAGTCGCATTGAACCGAATGCGCAAAAAATTCTAGAAATTTTAGAATCAGAAAAAGGCTTTTTAAATCTAACAGATAAAAGTGATCCTACCTTAATCAAGCATCGACTGGCAATGAGTAAAAAGACCTTTAAAAAAGCGATTGGTACTTTGTATAAACAGCGATTAGTTCGATTAGAAAAAGATGGAATCTATCTCAAGTAGATACTCCTAAAGGAGTTGAGAAGTTGAACACAGAGGCATAATGCGGCAAAGCCGCAAGTATATGAACTACCAACAACGTTGAGAAGGTAGAACACAGAGGCACGGAGCGCACAGAGTATACTATGGACAGGATAGATTGCCGAATTTATTTTTGAATTAGACTTCCGAAATAATGCGGCAAAGCTGCAAGTATATGAACTACCAACAACGTTGAGAAGGTAGAACACAGAGGCACGGAGCGCACAGAGTATACTATGGACAGGATAGATTGCCGAATTTATTTTTGAATTAGACTTCCCAAATCTGACAAGTTTATCCAGCATACAAAAGTAGTTGACACTTTTAAAGCGCAAGTTC
>CAYOBX010000573.1:0-3771 GCA_964402245.1 uncultured Saprospiraceae bacterium
AAAATTACTGCCGCACATACTTACCATGAAACCATAACTTCGGACTCAGCTTAGTATCATCCCCTTTGTAATATCCCCAGCCAATAATTTCGTAAGTCTTTTCTAAGACAGTTTCTCTGAAGAATTCTATTTTTTGTGGAGCCGTTTCTTCTCGATGCCAAATAATGGTGTGGTCATCTTCCGCATCTATATATCCATCATGAATGACCGTTTCGTCTGGCTTTTTGACAATGCATAGCATTTTACCATTTTCTACTTTATTAACTCCTTTGCTGACTACTTTTTTATTAGTGTCAGGATAAAAATCAGTAATCGTTACTTTTTGAAAATATGGACTTTCGGAAGTATAAATTTGAGTAACTTCAATACTACCAACTTGCTTTAAACTTTTACTTTTTAAATTCTTTTTCGAGATGTTTTTTAAATCAACCTGCGTCGCTTTTTTTCTTTTAGTATCTTCATAAATTATAAATTTTCCTTTCCACGTTCCATCTAATGATTTAAAAACATCGGAATAAGTTTGATCTGCTTCGATAAAGGTAGGCGGCGTTTCAATATCTACTGTTTTTGGTTGTTGTTGACATTGTAGAAAGGATAGTTGGAAATAGAAAAATAGGAAAAATAAAAAGAACCTCATGTTGGTAAGAATTAGAATGCGTTAGATAATATAGTACAAAGAAACTAAATTTGCCAAAGAATCAAAAAACAAGGTACTAATTTATTAACTTAATAATAATTAATGGATATTACGTAAGACAAACATGGGTTAAAAAAGACTTGAAATTTTTTACTATAAAAGCTCCTGCGACCTATGAACGACCCCATCAATTAGCAACTGGGTTTGATTGGGTTTTTATGAATGGAGTGATGGTTTGGCAAAAGGAACAATTATTGGAAAAGAATGGAAAGGTGTTGAGGTCTTATTTAATTAACTAACAATTGAGTGTGTGTTTTTCTGTCCGATAAGTACTCGATAATTATTGGTTTAAACGTTAATTTAGATCCAATATTTCATGAACATTCTGTGTAGTAATTTAATGATTTTAAAATTATTTATTCAGAATTAAGTATAACTTATGCTGAGAAATTATTTAAAAATAGCCTTTCGAAATCTTTGGAAGCAACGCATCTTCTCTACGATCAATGTCTTGGGTTTAGCTGTTGGCATGGCCTGTTGTTTTTTGATTGTACAGTATGTACAGCATGAGCGAAGTTATGACCAATTCCATGCAAACTTAGATCGCTTATATCGGATTAATTATCAAGCCATTTTTGCGGGAGATATTACACTGGCTAGAATCCCGCCTGCCTTTGCTCCTCAAGCAGCATTGGAATTTCCAGAGTTTGAAAGTATGGCTCGGATGTATCCTAGAAATGTTAGTTTAACAGTTACGGAAACAGATCGACAATTTGAAGTGGAGGGCATGTATTGTGCAGATTCTACGATTACAAAGGTTTTTCAATTTGAGTATTTGCATGGGGATGATCGTGCCTTATACCAACCATATTCGGTTATTTTGACGGATAAAATGGCCAAGACTTTATTTGGTACTACAAATGTATTGGGGAAGGGATTGCGTTTGGCAGATAATGGAAATTTTAAAGTGACAGGGGTTATTAAAGATTGGCCAGAGAATGCCCACATGGAATTAAAACTAATTATTCCCTATCAGAATATGGCAGACTTAGAACCTGCTCATGCACGAGAAATTACGAACAAGGTAGTGGCAGGGAATATGACGGCATCACATTCCTATACCTATGTATTATTAAAAGAGCAACAATCTGTAGCAGCGATTAATAAAAAATTTAAACCTTTTATTTTAAAACATGGACCTGAACATCTAAGGGCCAAACAAGACTTCCATTTATTTCCAGTAAAAGATATTCATTTACAATCAGAGGCAAGTTTAGAGCAAAAGCCGCCAGTCGATAGTAAAATGCTCTACCTTTTTATAGGTATCGGTTTAATTACCTTACTGATTGCCTGTATTAACTTTATTAATTTAACAACGGCGAGTTCTTTGAATCGAGTGAAGGAAGTAGGGGTAAGAAAAGTTTTGGGCGCAGGACAAAGTTCATTAATTGGTCAGTTTTTAGGAGAATCTTTATTGCTGAGTTTCTTTGCGTTTTTGTTATCCCTTCCTATAGCAGCATTGGCATTACCAAAATTGAATAGTTTAACCAATTTAGATTTAAGTTTTGCTCCTTGGGCAAATATTCCTTTACTGCTAGCTTTTATAGGCATCTTTATTATAGCAGGTTTGTTAGCAGGAAGTTATCCTGCTTTTTTTGTAAGTCGATTTAAGACGATTAATTCTTTAAAAGGAAGTGCTGGGCGAACGGGGAAGGCTGGAGGGGTTGGTCTAAGAAAAGGATTAATTACTTTGCAATTTTTGGCAACGATTGTTTTTATTAGTGGTGCCTTGATTACTTATCTGCAATTAGATTTCTTGCGAAATCAGTCATTGGGTTTTGACAAGGAATTGACTTTAATGGTACCCATTGATAGCGACAATAATATTAATGCTGCTTTTCGTCCTGGTGATGCAACGATTCGACAACGAATGAATACAGTGGATGATTTACTCATGACTCATCCGAATATAAACGCAGTCACGCAATGCGACCGAGCACCTGGCTTTGGTGCGATTAGCCACCCTGTACACAATGAGCATGTGCTTCAATCGGATGCCTATACGACCCATGTGAATTCTGTAGATTATGATTATGCCGAGACCTTCGGATTAGAAGTCGTTGCAGGAAGAGAATTTGATAAATCTTTTGGTACAGATCACTTGAATGGCTTTGTATTAAATGAGCAAGCAGTTAGGGAGTTAGGTTGGGAAAATCCAGAAGCAGCTATTGGACAAAAAATGACTGCTGGTGGTAGGGACGGACAGGTATTAGGGGTTTTAAAAGATTACTATTTTGAAAATCTTCGAGTCGCCATTGATGGCTTAGTTCTAAGAGTTAATCCTGGTGATTTTAGAAACTTTGCTATTCAGGTAGAGAATAAAAATTTACCAGAGACACTTACCTTTATAGAAGATAAATGGAAAGAATTTTTTCCTGCTAAAGTTTTTGAGTATACTTTCTTAGATGAATCTTTAAATGATATATATCGCTCAGAAGAGGACCTATCTAGTATCATGCAATACTTCGCATTTTTTGCTATGCTTATTTCCTGCTTTGGCTTATTTGGTTTGGCAGCATTATTGACAAGACATCGTTTTAAAGAGATTGGTATTCGGAAAGTATTGGGTGCTTCTGTTACTCAAATTTTAACTTTGTTAGCAGCTGATTTTGTTAAGCTGATTTTGATAGCTATGATCTTAGCCTTTCCGTTTATTTGGTATTTTTCTGATCAATGGATGCAAGATTTTGAATACCATATTAGTTTTCCTTGGTGGGTGCCGATTGCTACTGGATTAGGCGTGATTGTATTGGCGTTTGCTACTATTAGTAGCCAGACAATAAAAGCGGCTACTTCTAATCCTGTGGATGCTATTCATCAAGAGTAGCTACTAAGTCAAAATCATAATACATAATCTGCTGATAAAAGAGAGCCGTATACGAACAACGTTCCTTCAAGGAACGTCGTTCGTTTTCCTCTAAATGAGTTATATTTCATGTTTCGCTAAAATGAAATTTTAATAAAAACAATTTGACGATTCAAAACTCATAAACTGTTTAGAATATAGCTTTTAACATCCGGCAAGCAGTAGCTGTCAATAGATTTTTAGAGGGAGCAATTTAGATTTGTTTTTT
>CAYOBX010000574.1:0-3759 GCA_964402245.1 uncultured Saprospiraceae bacterium
TGGGAATTAACGCCATGTAGGAATTAATGCCACATGGGAATTAACGCCATGTAGGAATTAATGCCACATGGGAATCATCGCCATGTGTCCATTATCGAATAATTCTCCCCATTCATCCAAAATATTCATAATTTTATCCCCATTCATACAACATTTAGGACGTTTAAGACATTATTCTAAAGCGACCATTTGGTGAATAAAAAATTAGAATTATGAATAGCATTGTAAAAATAGTAGTAACAGGACTGTTAGCACTAGGAGCATTTTGGGCAGGAATGTCTTGGCAAAATAAAGTAGTAGCTGTAGAACAACCAGCAGTAAACCAACAAATCATGCCTGCCTCAGAAACGGCACCTCAAAGAGCGGCACTTCCGCCTAGAGGATTGAATGATGCAGAAAAATCAACAATTGATTTATTTGAAAGAGCGACGCCTTCCGTTGTATATATCACGACCACTAATATCAAACGCAGTTACTATTCCAGAAACGAAATGGAAATACCGAGAGGGAGTGGGTCAGGATTTATCTGGGATTATGATGGACACATCATTACTAATTACCATGTAATAGAAGGAGCAGATCGGGCGACTGTAACACTTGCAGACCAGACTACTTATACTGCTAGACTTGTAGGGGCAGCTCCTACTAAAGATTTAGCGGTATTGAAAATAGAAGCACCTGAAAATAAATTAAATCCAATTCCAACAGGCAAATCATATGATTTATTAGTTGGTCAATTTGTATTTGCAATTGGTAATCCATTTGGATTGGACCAAACACTAACTACTGGTATCATTAGTGCTTTAGGTAGGGAAATTAATTCTGCTGGAGGTTCCCCAATTAAGGGCGCTATTCAGACAGATGCGGCTATTAATCCTGGTAATTCTGGTGGTCCTTTATTGGATTCTTCTGGTAGATTGATAGGGGTGAATACAGCTATTTTTAGTCCATCTGGGGCGAGTGCAGGTATAGGCTTCTCTATTCCGGTAGATGTAGTAAAATGGGTTATTCCTGATCTTATTAGATATGGTAAATTACAGCGACCTAGTATCGGAGTAGAATCTGCTTCTGCAAGAATCACGAACCAGTTAGGTATTAATGGCGTGCTGGTTATTAATGTATTGGAAGATAGTGCGGCTGAAAGAGCAGGGGTCAGACCTACCTATAGAGATTCTCAAGGTCGACTTCGACTAGGCGATATTATTAAAGCAATCAACGACCAAAAAATTAGCAATCACAATGATTTGTTATTAATGTTGGAAGACTATAAAGTCAAACAAAAAATCATTATGACGGTAGAGCGAGAAGGAGAATTGTATGAGGTGCCTTTGATATTGGATTCTGCTAAGTAGGTTGTGTTTGTATTAAACGCAGAGGTGCACAGTCTTCGTATGACTCTGCGTCTCTGCGTTCAATTATGCCCCCGATCTGTTTTACACTCATATAAATTAGTGAATTCGTGGTTTTCCTACAATTGTTGTTGAAAGTCTCGAAGAGACTATATCTTTCATTCACCGAAATCCGTTATAATCAGGAAAATTCTAATCAATAATAGCTGGCCAAATCATCTGCCGAAACTTTCCAATAGGATCTCCAGTTACATTTCCTTGAGTTTGCTTCATTAGTATTCCAATAACCCCTTCTACTGGATCTGCAAAATATTGCGTATTAAAATATCCACCCCATTCAAAAGTTCCTTTACTGCCTTTGCCCCCTTTATCTTGTCCTTTTTGATCCATTACGCCAAACGCTAATCCATGATAGGATTCTTCTCCCCAAAGGTCCCCAATATGATTAGCCATCATAAATTGAATAGTTGTTCGACTTAATAATCGAGCATCATTCAACTGACCATTGTTTAAATACATCTGTAGAAACATAGCATAGTCTTTAGCTGTACTGGACAGTCCAGCTCCACCAGAGAAAAAACGTTTGGCCCCTTTGATAGGATAGTCGGGATCATAAAAAGTGACGGGATAATTAATCCATTGATCCTTTTCTTTTTTATGAATTTTTACCAGCCGATCTTTTTTAGCATCAGGTAAATAAAACCAAGTATCCGTCATGCCAAGAGGATCAAAAATTCTAGTTTTGAAGAATTGATCTAGTGGCATTCCAGAAATAACTTCTACAAAATAACCTAATACATCTAATCCTTCACTATAGGTAAATTTTTCGCCGGGATGATGATGTAGCGGTAACTTGGCTAACTTCTTGACACTCTCTTCGATACTAATGTTTTCAGTTGTAAATAGATCTGTAACCCCCGCCTTAGCATAGATTTTTTTCATTCTTGGATCATTATCAATTACGCCATATCCAAGTCCAGAAGTATGCGTTAATAAATGCCGAATAGTAATTGGTTTATTAGCCGCAGATGTTATAAAGGTCACATCCGCTTCTACCAAAGAATCCAATACCTGCATATTTTTAAACGCAGGTATATAGTCTGCAATAGGATCATCTAGTCCAAAATGTCCTTCTTCCCAAAGCATCATGACTGCAGTAGACGTAATGGCTTTTGTTTGAGAAGCAATCCTAAATATGGCATCTTTTTTCATTGGCTTATTAGCTTCTGTATCTGCCATTCCGAAAGCTTTATGATACACAACTTTTCCATTTCTAGCAATTAAAGCTACTAAGCCTGGCACATTTTCATTGTCCACTGATTTTTGGAGCATTGCATCAATTTTGGCAAGTCTTTCAGCAGAGATACCCACTGTTGAAGGATCAATTTCTGATAATACAGTTGACGCTTTTAAAGAAATAGATTGAGCAAGTATATTACTATTAACTAGTAGTAGCGTTAAGCTCAAAAATAAGATTAGTCTTTTCATTAGTTGTTTAATTTTAATCTTAAAATCGGCAAGGAGTAACTTTGCATAGGTCTTTAGAGGCAGCAATTTCATTAGACTTTTTGCAAAAAAGTTTAATGAAATTGCTGCCTCTAAATCTATAGATATAACATACCTATTGCCGAGTAGCAAGGCAAAAAACTATCGCTTATGCTTCCCCATCTCCCACCCATTCTTAGCCAAATATTTCTCTCCATTAGCAATAGCATGGGTTTCCAATTGCGTAGCAAAAGTGTCATTCCAACGATTGAGAAACCCAAATAAAGCAATGGTAGCGCCTAGCTCAATAATCTGTTCCTCTGAAAAATGTTTTCGCAATTCTACAAAATGAGCTTCAGTAACTGCATTAGGAACACAACCAGCTGCAAAGCCAAAAGCTAGTGCTGCTTTTTCTTTTGCATCAAAAAGAGGACTTGTTTCAAATTCCCAGATCGCTTCGAGTTGTTCTTTCGAGGCACCATGCATGGCGGCTTCACCTATCGTATGTGCTTGACAATAAAGGCAGCCAGAGGCTTTGCTGGATATATGCGATACTAGGTTTTTTAAATACAAAGGCACTTTATCTTCTCGTTTCATATTTTTAGCTGCCCAGCCCATATTTTTGAAAGCTAATCGGATGCCAGATAAAGGAGAAATACTATCCGTATTACCAATAATATTGGCACCAAGTGCCCCAAAACTACCCATGATGCCAGGAATTCTAGCCATTGTTTTCATGGAATTAGGAACAAAACCCATATTTTTTTCTACCAAATCTAATAGAAATTTAAAAGGCTTCAATTTTTCTGGAGATAATGGTTTGATTGTTGACATAATTTTGAATTATTTTTGAAACGGAACAATTTTTTTGAAACCATACAACTTGTAGAATAGAGAAGCGAGAACAGAGAATAGAGAATAGAGA
>CAYOBX010000575.1:0-3757 GCA_964402245.1 uncultured Saprospiraceae bacterium
TTGCGCTTGAACTTCTTTAAAGTCAACTGTCAACTACCTCGATAAACTTGTCGAAATACATAAACCCTTAGTCATACCTAGACTTTCATCGTTCCTAAGCTACATAGTATGGATAGTTTATTACAGATGGAATAATCGAATATTTATCCATTTTAGATGGTTGATTTCCTCAAAATTGTCGTACACAATTCCTTATTTTAGAATCTTTTGGAATTTTTTACCTTTTCTTACTATTTTAAATGAATTTCTCTTTTCTTTAACATTCATTAATGTATTTTTAATTCTGAATTCAATTATCCACACTTTCCAGCTTAGGAAAGTAAAAAGTAGCTATTATCTTCCCAACAATCCTCAACAAGTAGGAATTCAGAGAGGATGGTTACCAATCAATAAATCTAGTTATGAAGCAAATTTTTACACGATTTACCTTTTTATTTTTACTCCTTTCAATGGGGTATAACCTGCAAGCGCAGCATATTTTAGAAATATCAGAACCAGAAAGTGTTGCAGGTTTCTATGTAGGAGGAGGCGCTGCATTTTTTGAAGGCTGTATTACAGAACCCATTATTGGAGAAATAGTGCAAGCTACTGATGGAACAGCTACACCAAATGAAGGCTGTGAAGCGATTACCAATGATATATCTGGAAAAATTGCCTTATTAGATAGAGGGTCCTGTACTTTTGAGCAGAAAGCATTGAATGCCCAAGCTGCAGGTGCTATTGCTTTAATTATATGCAATAATCTTCCTGATAGTGATGATGGAGGTGGTGCATTTGGAATGGCAGATGTCGAAGAATTAACAGATCCTGTAACCATTCCTATTCTTGGGATTGGCTTAGGAGACTGTGCTAATTTTAGAGTAGCATTGCCACTTAATGGTACTATTACTAATTTCTTTTTTATTCCAGATAATGATTTAGCTACCGTTTGGGGAGATAAATCAGGCCAAGGTGATTTCAATGGCGGAAATAATGGATGGGCATCAGTAGGTACTACTTGTGTAGGTTCTCCTACAGAATTTAGCACTTGGCAATGGAAAGAAAATGCTACAGCAGATCAAGGAGCATTTTCAGCAGGTGCATTACCTATTAGTAGCCCAAGTGCTTGTAATGGAGCTATGGTTTTTGATTCTGATTTTCATGATAATAATGGAGAGGATATTAGTCAAGGTCAAGGTCCTTGTCCAGCTCCTCAAGAGGGCTCATTGGTATCTCCTCCAATCGATCTAAGCGATGTGACAGGTGGGTTGGCATTGAGTTTTTATCAGGAAATTCGACAATTCCAAAGTGAATTCTATGTTGGGTATAGTTTAGATGGTGGTACCACTTGGCAAGAAACTCAAATAAACACAGATATTCCTACCAATGAGAATAATACTTTTGAAGATTCTTATCAACTAATGCCTTTAGAAGGAGCCGCAGGGGTAAGTAATGTTCTATTGAGATTTAGAATGGTGGGTAATTATTACTATTGGCTAGTAGATGATATAAAAATAACGGAAGGATTCAGAAATGAATTGATTGTATCCGATTTCTTTTATACTCCTGCAAGTGCTGCTCAACCTGTCTCTCAAGTAGTGAATGATCCATTTTTATTTCAGATACTTGCTACGAACAATGGATCAATGGAACAAACGGATGTTGTTTTCAAAGCAGAAATAATTGAACTAACTCTTGATGCAGCTCAAGAAAATGTAATAGAGACTGTAGTTTTTGCAGATAGTGCGACTTTTGAAACGATTCCTGTTGGAGTAGATACGGTTTTGCAAATTGAGGATCTTTATATACCAGACTTAGAACCGGGTAGTTATTTAATACGCTATACCTTAACTCAAAGTGGTGGAGATGAGAATCCAGCTAATAATGTAGAACAAACAGAATTTGTTGTTACAGAGGACGGCTTCTCGAAAGATTTAAATGGAGGGGATGACATAGCAAGAAATGGAGGGGAAGAGAAACACGCTTATGCTAACATTTATGGTATTGCCGCTGAAACTCAAGAAAATTTTGTGCTGGATAATATTAGTTTCAGATCATTTTTGCCGGAAGACGAAGGCATATTAGATGGTAATATAGTTAATGTATATTTAATGCGGGTGTCTGAGGACGTAGAGGAAGGCTATGCAAACTTCAATTTTACAAGTTCTGATATTACTGCAGAAGGACAATTAGAGTTTGTAGGAATAAGCACAGATTTTACCTATCCTAATGGAGCTGGAAGTGGAAATGCTGATTTTTTTGAAACCACTTTAGAAAATTTTGATTCTGATAGTCCTATTATTAATCTTGAACCAGGACAACGATATTTTGCAATGACAGAATATCCAGAAGAAAGTGCTCATATTTTTCAAATATATAGTACAGAAATTAACTATACTTTCATTTCAAGTTTGCTATTGTATGATAGATGGTTTAATGGATTTGCTGGTCAAAATGGATTTGCTCCAGTCATCAGAATGAATATCGCATTATCCACCGCAGTAGACGAAATACCTTTGCCAGATGGTGCAATGAGTTTATTTCCTAACCCTGCTACAGACTTGATACAAGCACAGTTTGATTTAGAAAATCAACTAGATGCAACTGTTACTTTATCTACTATTGATGGCAAAGTAGTTGAATATAGAAATCTGCCTTTGCATAAGGATATTGTAGAATTCCAAACAAACAACCTATCGGAAGGTATGTACCTAATGAGAGTAGCTACTGAAGAAGGCACTCAAACTAAAAAATTCCTTGTGAAGAGACCGTAATTAATTCATTACAATACCGTTCTACCTAAGGAACGATGAAAAAATAAACTTACAATTTATTTCTACATCGTTCCTTAGTAAACTATTAGGCGAGTAGCTATGCTACTCGCCTAATTTTTTTTGCTAATTCATTAGACTTTTCTCAGATTACTTTTTATAGCCTCGCTGGCTAACGCCAGCTCGGCCATTAGAATTGCTGCTTCCAAAGAACTCTACTTACGAGACGGCGACAGCCGTCGAGTAATTCAAACACTTTCAAATGGATATATATTTAATCAGACACACTACCCCTAAGGTTGCAAAAGGGATATGCTATGGGGCTACGGATTTGCCTGTAGTGGCCACCTTTCCAGAAGAAGCTCAATCTGTAAAGTCCGTATTGCCTATCTATGAAGCTTCTACAACAGTATATTCAAGTCCGCTAATCCGATGCCATCAATTGGCTCAATTTATCGCCCCGCCCCAACGAATCATTATAGAATCATCCTTTAGAGAAATCAGTTTTGGAGATTGGGAAATGCATCCTTGGAAGTCAATAGACAAGGAGGTAATGAAAAATTGGTTCAGCGATTTCGTAAACATTTCCCCTCCTAATGGAGAATCTTTTAAAGTGGTTTATGATCGTACTATAAAGGCATTAGCTAGCGCAAAAGCCAATTCAAAAAATCAGTTATGGATTGTTGCACATTCAGGAATAATCAGGGCTATACTATGTTATTATCAAAATATTCCACTAAAGGATGCTTTTAAGGCAAATATGGAATATGGTGCGGTATATAGAATAGATGATTTAACAAAAGAGGTGAGTCAATTAAAATAAAAAGAGTGTGTAAAGAATGTGGGGAAAACAAATATGATTCAAAACTAGATGCTATTTTAAACACATAGAAACATAGTTCACATAGGCTTTACTATGGTAAGCGTTCGGTAAAGCCCATAAGCAAAAAGTTCCAGAAAAGTTAGGTAATCCCCAACAGATATGTTATCTTTGATTAACACCAGCC
>CAYOBX010000576.1:0-3754 GCA_964402245.1 uncultured Saprospiraceae bacterium
TCAAGTTTGTAACTTGATTTTTTAGGCAATATTCTTTTTATAAGAAAACCCTTAATCTTTTTACTAAAAAATGGTGTTTTTAAAAAATATTTGGAACTTTCTAATTAAAGCTATTGGCTATACTATCCTATTGATGGTCTTATTGGCATTAGTTTTTTGGTATATATGGCGGCCCATTAAACTTGCAGGATATGAACCCTTAGAACCAGAACATTTAACACAAAAAACAACCTACTTAGAAAATATTGCCGCCAAGGCACCAACAACTAAACGACCGAATATTGTCCTTATTAATTTTGATGATCTAGGATATGGTGATTTGAGTTGCTATGGCAATCAATTAATCCAAACACCTATCATGGATAGCCTTGCAGCTAAAGGAATAAAAATGACCGATTTTTATTCCTGCTCTCCTGTTTGTTCTCCTTCCAGAGCAGGTTTATTAACGGGTCGGTATCCTTCACGATCACATGCTGGCAATCACGTATATTTTCCAAATAGTCACCCAATTTCTGATTATAGAAAATTACGAAACTTAACTAACGAAATACCAAAGGATGAAATAATGATCTCCGAAGTGTTGAAAGCCAAAGGGTATAAAACTACTTTAATTGGGAAATGGCATTTAGGGGATTTGGAAGGATATTTACCAAATGATTTTGGCTTCGATCATTATTTTGGGGTAAGATATAGTAATGATATGATCCCTTTGCATGTCTATCGTAATGAGGAAATTGTTGAGCGAGATGAGAAAGAGTTAGTGGATAACAAATTTCCTTATGGGTATTATAATATGGATACGCCTATTAGGGGCAAAGCATCTGACCAAACCAAACTCACGGAAAATTATACCCAAGAAGCAATTGATTTTATTACCCAAAATAAAGAGCAACCCTTTTTCTTATATCTATCTCATTCCTTTCCTCATGTCCCCCACTTTACATCCGCTCGTCAAGATGGACATTCTGAAGGAGGATTATATGGAGATGTCATTGAAGATTTGGATTGGAGTGTTGGACAGATTATGGCCACCTTGGAAAAGCTCCAACTAATGGATAATACCCTAGTTTTTATCACTTCTGATAATGGCGGAGATTTGCAAGGTAGTGTCGGTAATCTAAGAGGAAGAAAACAGCTGACTTATGAAGGGGGTCAGCGAGTCCCAATGATTATCTATGGGCCTGCTTTTGTGCAGCAACCCACTGTTACCAATGAATTAGCCACTAACTTAGATATTTATCCAACCCTACTAGATCTTCTAAATATTGAACCTCCATCAGATCGATTGATTGATGGTAAAAGTATATTGCCGATAATTCTAGAAAACAGAAAAAGTCCACATGATTTTGTGTTTTACAATGCAGCAGCAAGTGGTCATGTTGTTGGTGTACGAGATAGCCTTTATAAGTATCACGAAGGGGCGAATGGCAATCATTTAAATCTGCTTGGTTCTTTTGGTCTAGCAATAAATCTTGAACCACAACTTACTAATATGCGTAGGGATAATGAAGCACATAATTTGATAAGGAAGTATCCAGAATATGGAGAACGACTCAAAAAGATTATGGAAGAAAAGCAAGATATGCTAATGCAGAATATTAGAGGCTGGAAGTAGATAAGGAACGGGAAATAAGATTCTTTGACAAATTCTAGGAACAGGTGTCAAAGAAAAGATTAATAATTTTTATAATTATGAAAAATGTAGATGATCTAGGTTTTGATCCAGAAGCATTGAGGAAAAAATATCGAGTGGAGCGAGACAAGCGTATCCGTGCTGATGGCAATAAGCAGTATCAAGAAATGGTTGGAGATTTTTCTAATTATAAAGAGGATCCTTATATCAAAGAAAAAATTGCTAGAGATCCCTTAACAGATGAAATTGATGTGGTAGTTATTGGAGGCGGGTTTTCAGGATTGTTATCCGTTGTTAGATTGAAAGAAGCTGGTATTCAAAATATTCGACTGATAGAAAAAGGAGGAGACATTGGAGGGACATGGTATTGGAATCGTTATCCTGGGGCAGCTTGCGATGCTACCTACTTAAACATTGTTTTAAAGAAGGGATTAATGAAGTAGAAACCACAGCAGAAGCGGAGCAAAAATGGGTAGATCAAATCATCCGTAAGTATAGAGATAAAGCTGCATTTAATGCAACCTGTACCCCAGGCTATCTTAATAATGAAGGTCAAGCCAGTCGACTAGCTGCCCAAAATGATGCTTATGGAAGTGGACCAATTCCTTTTTTTAAAATTCTATCGGCTTGGCAAGAAGCAGGCAAAATGGAGGGTTTGGAGTTAAGATGAAATAATATAAACAACTGCAAAACACAATAATAAAATGAGAAGTAATACGGAATTAAAACCTCGACAATATTCCATAAGTATAGTGCTTATTTCAATTCCCATCTTATAAATCCACCGAAATTTTTTTCAAATACTTTATTCGGTCCCGACCAATCTAAATTGGTTCCGAATCCAAAAATCAATGCTTTTCTTTTCACTCCTGCTCTCAAGTAAATATAACTTTTATTATGACTTTCATTTTTTAAGCTCTGATTATAAACAAATTGCAATCTGCTATAAAAAAACCATTTTTCATTTATCGGTGGTTTGTATTCGTAAAGTCCAAGTATTTTGAAATCGTTTTCTTCATTTATAAAAAAAGAAGCCACCGTAACAGCAAGAACTTTCTTATTTGCAAAATTATGCTGCGGTCCAATTATCGGAGAAAAACCTCTAAACGAATTTATATCTGCTCCTGCCATTATTCCAAAACCTTTTCCAATGTTGTAACTGATTTGATTGATGATATTCAAGCGATTATCTTCAACTCGACCTTCATAATTCGTAGTATAGGTTGTTAGCCCAAAGAAAGTAAATTTACTTGTTGGGTTAAAAGACCTTTTCACAACCATTTGAAAATATAGCGTATTATTTCCTGCCAGTAATTCAGTTGGAATTGGCGGTTTTGGTTTTTGTGCTATTAAATTGATTTGAAATAAAAGGGTCACCAAAACCATTACAATAATCTTTTTTATTAATCTTTCACTGAACATATATCTAATTTATTTTTGATTTTATTCGTGAAGCGTGACAGTTGACATATGTTTCACATACCATTACGAATGGATTTATGGACAGGTATGTTCCCTAGAATGACATCTATTTCTATCTGTTCAAAGATAATTAAATATCCTCACAAAAGAGGGGGAACTCTAGAGAGATAAAATTTCTCATATCACAAAAAGTAAATAAACGTAATACCGAATATAATGCATTTGCAAAGAGAATTACTTGGAATTACTTAGAAGAAAAAAGAAAAAAATGAGTAGCTTTACTTTATTCAATAGAATTCTAAAAATAGCTAGTGGTTTAAATACTAAATTGCTGATACTTTAGTCGCTGTCTTTTTTGTGCTTAGGCAAGGCATTTTTTAATGCATAGTCGAAGCTAAGTAGTCTGACAAAAAGAAGTTAACATTTACCTTTTAGTAAATCATTGAATGTCAGGGATTCTTCAATCCTTCAATCCCTATTTCCTTCAGTCCTTCTACTTACGTATTCAAAAAATAACGCAGCCTAAGTGAAAAAAAACAAGGCTAGGGGTGTCATGAATTTAGTTTTTGAATCACTAGTCTATCGCCATCCGTTTTTTAACATTAAAAGGGTCAAATTATAAGACCTATTTTTAAATATAGTAGAAGGGTTTTCTTATAAAAAGAATATTGCCTGAAAAATCAAGTTACAAACTTGAAG
>CAYOBX010000577.1:0-3730 GCA_964402245.1 uncultured Saprospiraceae bacterium
AAAAAAACAAATTAAATGAACGACCTATAAAGAAAAATAGTAAACATACTTGTTGCCAAGTATCAAAAGAAAAAACCAAAAAGATTATTTAAACTTAGTAATCCCAGGCTGCGCCACAGCTGCCGATTCCCAGTCCAAATCCCAGTTATACTCGTCTATTTTTGGTCCTAGCACCTCTTCTGAATTCAGTGCTTGATCCCAGGTAAGACTTTCTCCCGTATAAGCTACCATTCTCCCCCAAAGTGCTAACATCGTGCTATTAGCAGCTCGAACGCCATCATTAATAGGATTTCCTTTTCTAATAGAAGCAAACAGTTCATCATGTTCTGTTTGGTACATATTATTTTTCTCTTTCTTACTATGTTCTTTCTCCCATTGCCAATTTTTTGGGCCCATTATTTCATGTTTGCTAAACACATCCATATTAGCACGGCCTTTATTCCCCATCGCTTCAATATGATAGGCCCTTGCACAATCCTTTTGCTGTCTAGCAATATGAAATCCTTTCTTCCCATTGGCATATTCATAGATAATGGAGAAATGGTCATAGACATTGCCAAATCTTTCTTCTGTTCTACTTTGACGACCTCCTGTACCAATAGCTTTTACGGGCATTACATCCCCCATTGCCCACGACATCAAATCCAAACTATGAACCGCTTGCTCCATAATATGGTCTCCTGACAACCAATTGTAGTAAAGCCAATTCCTTAATTCTTTTTTGAATTTACCCCAACTTGGCTTCGTTTTTTTCCACCATAACGCACCTGTGTTATAGGTTGTATATACGGTATGTATATCTCCAATAGCACCATCTAATAAACGATCATAAGTAGCTCTTTTGGGATAATCATATCGCCAGCAGAAGCCAGACATAAACCCTAAGTTCTTTTCCTTCGCTTTTTTGGCAGTAGCGATTACTCGTCGGATACCTGGAGCATCCACTGCTACTGGTTTTTCAAAGAAAACATGCTTTCCAGCTTCTATTGCCGCTTCTAAATGAGCAGGCCGAAAACTAGGTGGTGTAGCCAAAATAACTACATCTACATCAGATTCTAATACTTTTTTATAGCTATCAAAACCCATGAATTTATGATCAGCTGCAACCTTTACTTTTTCTGGATTTTCGTCCAATAAAGCATTGTAAGCAGTTTCCATGCTTTCTTCAAACACATCTGCCATGGCAGTTAGCACGACATTAGGATCTGAATTAATCGCTTGATTTGCAGCGCCTGTTCCCCTACCTCCACAGCCAATCAATCCAACTTTTAAGGTATCTGAATTGAATCGTAAATCTGTATTACTTTTTCCTAAGACATTGAAAGCCAATGAACTACCAACAATCGTGGAGCCTGTTGTCCTTAGGAATTTTCTCCTAGAAGCATCTGTTGTATTTTTTTTCATATTTAATAATTTGATTAGAAATCTATAGCATAAGCTACGGCTTGCCTAATGCTATGACCTTATTTTACACAACTTAAAATAAGGTATTATACTAGTTTGAATTTTCTTCCTTTATTTTTAGCGAAACGCAAGTCTAAAGTAATATATAATAAACATACTTGTTGCCGAGTATCAAGAAAAATCTCTTAACATGACATAGTTAATCCACACAATTTACACAAAATCATCAATTACGCCATAATTTTTTAAACAAACCTTATTTTTGGGAAAAATTGTAACTAGCTAGGGGTCAGGAGTCAGGGGTCAGGAGTCAGGAGGATTTCTGTAAAAAGAGAGCTATTTCGTCTTCGATTCAAGATGATTCTGCTTTCGATTACGCAAAATGTTCTGACTCCTGACTCCTAGCCAGTTACGAAAAATTAAAAAATAAATGAACCTACCTTTCATATCGGAAGAAATTATAGATCATTGTGCAGATAGATTGAGCGACACGGAGGAATATTATACGGATGCTATTGAAAATATGAAAAATCAGCAGCCCATATTACTTTCTTATTTGTTCTCGGAAAATTTCCAAATGCTAACGCAAGAGGAGCGAGACTATATGCTTTACTTAACATTAGTTATTTGGGAATCTGTTCAACAAGTACAAATTTCCTTAGGAGGAATAGCAACCGAAGACATTGAAATGAAAGAAGAAACGAACTGGCAACTATTGAATGATTCCAAAGCAAGAATGTTTAAAGAGCGATTGGATGGCTTTTTTGAGAACACAAAGCAAGAAGATTTGTTAGCCTTTGTAGAAGATGCATTAGTGGAGGACGAAGAACAGCAAATAGTAACAAAAGAAGGCAAGGAATTACTGTTTATTGGTTTAAAAACAGTAATTGATTGTCTTTGTGATTAAAATTAAAAAGTTCAAACTCAAGTATCAAGCTCAAAACTAACGAGGCGTTGATTTTCTATGAAAAAGAAAAAAATGATCCTTGTATGGACATAATTCTTGAGTAATCTCGATTAAATCGAAAAAAGTAGTAATGAAGACAGATAAGGACCCAACCGCTAAAGAACGTAAAAAAGATCATATAGAGTTAGCATTCCAGTCTCAAGTAATTTCTAAAGAAATAGACCATCGTTTTTATTATGAACCTTTACTGTCCGCACACCCATCTAAAAATCAAAAATCTTCTTTTTCCTTTTTAGAAAAATCTATGAAGGTACCCTTATGGGTATCTAGTATGACGGGCGGAACCGCTTTAGCTAAAACAATTAATCATAATTTGGCTAGAGCTTGCGGAGATTTTGGAATGGGTATGGGATTAGGATCTTGTCGATCATTATTATATAATGACGAGTATTTAGCGGACTTCGATGTGAGACATTTAATGGGAGCCGATGTACCTTTGTATGCTAATTTAGGAATAGCACAGTTGGAAGAATTAATTAGCCAAAAGGAGTTGTATAGAGTCAATGATTTAATAGATAAGTTAAAAGCAGATGGACTCATTATTCATGTGAATCCATTTCAAGAATGGATGCAGCCAGAAGGCGATCATTTTTCACAATCTCCATTAAATACGATTACTACTTTCTTAGATCAAACAAATATTCCTGTTATTGTAAAAGAAGTAGGACAAGGTATGGGCTATGAGAGTTTAAAAGCCTTATTTCAATTACCTTTGATGGCTGTAGATTTTGCCGCTAGTGGAGGGACTAATTTTGCTTTATTAGAATTATTAAGAAGTAGTCCACAGCAACAGGAACGATTTAAAAAACTAGTACATATTGGTCATTCTGCAGAAGAAATGGTTTATCTAACAAATGGTATTAAGGAAGAGTTAGGAGATAAGATGCAGTGTCAACAAGTAATTATATCTGGAGGAATTAAAGGTTTTTTAGATGGCCATTATCTGATGAGTTTATTAAATTTACCATGTATATATGGACAAGCATCTGGTTTTTTAAAACATGCTCGTGGTGAATATGCCGACTTGCATCAATATGTACAAGATCAAATAGAAGGTTTGAAATTAGCACAAGCTTACTTAAGGATAAAAAAATAAAATGCTCAGACAATCTTGTGATTGTAGATCGTCGAAGTTTGTAACCATAGCCGTCAGGCTGAAAAACAAATATCTGATTATCAGATGTTTATGAGAACAGCTTTTGATCCAGTAATCATATAGCACCGAGGTTGGCGACGCAGCTCAAGCTTCCAGCTTGAGAAATAAAACTCAAGCTAGAAGCTTGAGCTACGGAACATTTCTTAGTTAAAGATAAAATAGCAGTCAAGTAAAATGGAAAAGCAGCATACTATATCAGGATT
>CAYOBX010000578.1:0-3713 GCA_964402245.1 uncultured Saprospiraceae bacterium
ACCCCCGACCCGCTGATTACAAATCAGCTGCTCTGGCCAACTGAGCTACATCGGCTTATATATATTATATAATGCTTTGCTAGAAGCTTCTTTAAGCTCCCTTTTTAAAAGCGACTGCAAAGATAATATTCTTAACGTTAAAAATCAAAGTAATTTTTTTAAAATTTTAAAAAAAACTACTATTTCTTTTTAAGCAATGATGAAATAATAAAGCCGTCAATTTAGACGAATTTATTTTGTTTCTAATTTTTCTTAAAAAATCCTTGTATAGCAGGGCTATAGAAAGATTTTTTAAGAAAAATGGAGACAAAATAATGACGGAGTTATTATTTTATCGTTTCTAAAGGAAATGGAAGTGCCTCTATCCTATTTCAAACACCTCCATTCAGAAACTAAAAAGAGGCAGGAAAGGTTTCACCTTCTCCTACCTCTTTTTATTAAATATTTTATTTTTTTTAAATTATTCGCTTAAAGTAAGTTTATTGATGGTTTAATAAGAAGGATCAAAAATGATTACTTGAATTTTTATCCTCTTTGATTTAGACATGGAAGATGTACAAATTATGCACGTTTTGTTCTAGCTTTTTGCTTATATCGCTGTAATTGTCTAGTTAGTACAGGGATAGAGGAGTCAACTGCTGCCTCAAATGTTCTTTGTGTTTCTTTAGTGACTATGGTATTGCCTGGGACTTTCAAATAGATTTCTACAATCTTGTTCTTTGTTTTTGTCCCATTGTCCAATTTCATTACAACTTCTACGCCGACAATACGGTCGAAGAATTGCTCTAATTTTTGCACCTTTTTCTGAATAAACTTTAATAACTTTTTGTCTGCTGAAAAGTGAATCGCTTTAGTTCGTACTTTCATAGAAATAAACTTTTAGGTGTGTGAAATAATATAGAGTTATTTATCTTTAATGATTCTTTATTTTTAGCTATTAGCTTTCAGCCTTTAGCTATTAGCCTCTATCAAGTCTTTTAACTAGCGTTATTTTATTCATTATCATGTTTTTACAAGAAAAGAAATCTTTAATAGTTAGGATCGTCTAGTTAACAGCTAATTGCTAACAGCTGACTTAAGATTTCGCTTTAGGGTGGGCTTGTTCATATATTTCTTTTAATCTTTCTATTGAATTATGAGTGTATACTTGCGTCGCAGCTAAACTAGAATGCCCTAGTAATTCTTTAATAGCATTCAAATCCGCTCCATTATTAGATAAATGAGTGGCAAAGGAATGACGCAATATATGGGGGCTTCTTTCTTCTTGGGTAGTGACCATTCCCAAATACTTCTTTACCAAGTTATAGACCATTTTAGGATACAAAGGCTTTCCTTTCTTAGTAAGAAATAACTGACCTATACTTAACAAATCTGGGAACGTATCCTTCCGTAGCTCTAAATACTTCGTTATTTGTAGCCTAAGATCTCTATTAATAGGAATAATACGTTCCTTATTCCCTTTACCTAGTACTTTAATTAACTGTCCCTGAAAATCAATATCAGAAATTTGCAAATGAATTAGTTCAGACCGACGCATCCCCGTTTGATAAAATAAATCCATTATCAAATGATCTCTCACCCCTTCAAAATCAGTGGAAAATGCTACATTTTCGAATAACATCTCCATAGGACGTTGCTCGACAAATACAGGCAGTCGCTTCCCTGTTTTAGGCATTACCACCTTCAACATAGGATTCTTTTCTAGCTTTCCTTTTTTTATTAAAAATTGAAATAGTGATTTAAGCGTGGACAGCTTTCGATTAATAGATCGGGCACTTATATTTTCTTGCATTAAGGCAATAATCCATGAACGAACATGGTGGTGCGTTATTTCTGAGTTTTTAGAAATCGAATAGGTAGTATTAAGATAGGTTTTGAACTGTTCTAAATCAGTTTGATACGCTTTTATGGTATGTTTAGAAAAGCGTTTTTCAAAAGTAATATAAGCTAAAAACAGGTCAAACTTCATATAATAGAGTGTAGGTTATTTTGGTGTTGTTCTACAGAAAGTCGCTAAGGCTGGAGCTCCTCTCTTACAAAACTAAAAGTAGGGAAATAAACTGTAGAATGCAACTATTGGTACTGCAATAAGTTTAATTTTTTATTAATTTACAGAATATGGTTTGGTACTTGCAGCAGAATGTATATTTTCATAGAAATAGTTTCTAATAAATGCAAAATTTTTATAAAGTCTTGATTATAATCATATGAAGCAACAAAAAAAAAGCAAACATTTTATTAAAAAACCAATTTATGAAGGTGGTCCATTAGCAATGCGACAATTTATCACTAAAAACCTTCGCTATCCCAAAGAAGCATTAAAGGAAAAGATAGAAGGAACGGTGGTGGTCCGCTATTCTATCAATTATAAAGGCAAAGTGGTCAATGCAAAGATTATTTCTGGATTAGGGGGTGGTTGTGAGGCTGAAGCCAAACGTTTAGTACATTTACTAACGTTTACCGTCCCAAGAAATAGAGGCGTTAAAGCTTTATTTCATAAGGATTTACAAGTACATTTTAAATTACCTGCCGAGAAAAAAACTACGATTCAGTATAATTTGACCACTACTTCGAAAAACGATGTTAAAGAAAAATATATTCCTAAGAAAACGGGTTATACTATTACGGTGAATTGGTAAGGGGAGTTTTAGCGTATTTGAACACGGAGGCACAGAGCACACAGAGAATTAACACCTCTGTGTGCTCTGTGCCTCCGTGTTCAAATACTCCCTATTCCTCACTTTTTCTTTTTAATCACTCAAAACACGATCTATGACAAACTCAAACATGCTTCAAATAGGACTTATTGTCCTCTCCATTATTTTTTGGACTAATCTTACTGCTCAGAGACAAGAAACTATACTGCTTAATACGCAAGAAATCGATGAAGATCGCTATAAAGGAATCAGAGGATATCCTTTTATTTGGGAAGAATGGCAATCTGGAGTCGTTATTGATGACCAAGGCGTAAGCACGGAAGCAGAAAAAATTAACTACAATGCCCATACGCAAACCTTTGAGGTAAAAAAAGGAGAGCGTTTTATAGAGTTGGTTTCAGAAGGACAAGACCATATAATCATTACTTCCTTAGAGGAACCGCAAACTTTTCAAAAGGATATTCATCCTAAACTGCCTCTAGAGTTTAATCAAGTGCTATACAATGGCGCTAGCCTACAGCTCGTAAAAAGCACGGAAAAAGAAATCTCTACCAAAGTTTTCAACAACGTTGGCAAAAAAGTAACGATCGAGCAATTTGTAAAAAGAGAAACTTTCTATTTAATAGAGAACGATCAACTCCGCCGTCTTAAAACTACTAAGAAGGCTTTATTAAAAGAACTGGGACAATCGAAAAAATTAGATTCTTTTATAAAGAAGAATAAATTGAAATTGAAGAATGATACGGATTTGGTTAAGTTGATTGCACATTATGAAGGGATGATGGAATAGTATACTTCACATGGTGAATATTGCCTGAAAAATCAAGTTACAATTCTCACTTTGGGATAGCTTTATCCAGTGACTTCCCGACACTGGATAAATTTAGTGTTAAGCCCTCTAAAACTATCCAGTAACGGGAAGTTACTGGATAGTAAGACTATCAAAAGTATTCAAAATGAGAATTGCTGCATTTTTATAAGAAAACCCTTTATGGCGTTGACCATCAAGTGACTGTCCGTCAACAAAGTGGCCGTCTACCAAATAAACTCTAACAG
>CAYOBX010000579.1:0-3712 GCA_964402245.1 uncultured Saprospiraceae bacterium
TTTATAAATTGAAGTTATGTTATCTCAAATTTATTTCTTTTAAAATCGAAGATTTTAAAAGAAATAAATTTAGAGCTAACACAACATTGAATAATTAAACGATGAAAAACCTACTAATTCCATTAGCTTGCCTTTTTCTCTTTGCCTGCAAAAACGAACCAACGATTTCTAGTGCCTCCAATTCTCAAACAAAAACCACTAGCACCCAATCCAAATTCAATGTATGGGCGGCCTCTGATCCACATGTTACAGTAGATGCATTACACGGCGTAGAACCTTTACAACTAGCACTACGACAATCAGAAGGCTATTGGAACTTTCTACCAAAAATGGAGATCAGATTAGGAGGAATACCGCCTGCTTTTGATTGGGATGTGATGTTGTTAGCAGGAGATTTTACCTCTAGTCAATTTCCACCAAGAGATGGAGAAGGGAAAATATTTGTCCGTCAATTTGAAGTGATGGAAAAGCATAGGCGAGAAGATGTCTATGCGATTGCAGGAAACCATGATGGGGACTATTATGACTTGGGAGCAGGAAATTGGTTTAAGAAATGGGTGGATCCATTAGGCAAAAATACCGAGTTCTCAGGAGTAGATGCAAACCAACGTAGATTTCCTCCAGAGGGAAATTGGGAGCGATATAAATTTGAAGCAGGAAATATTCTTTTCCTGATGCTATCCGATTACAATTCTGCACCTACGCCTGTAGGTCGAGGGACTAGTGCGCAAAATTTACCTGGCGGATTTCCAGCGGGTGCGGTTACTAGAGCAACATTCAATTGGTGGAAAGAACAAGTACTTGCCAATCAAGATAAAATTATTATTACAACACATCATCATGTATTAAGAGGTACGACTACTATTTCATTTCCAAATGGAGGTAAAGGGATTCATGCAAATAATACAGGAGATTTTGAAGGGGCGAGCTACCTCTATTATATCATTGAAAATTCAGATCCTGAAAATTTTGAATATACGATGTCTACAGAAAATACGCCAGGTCCATTTGAACAATTTTTAGCAGAATTTCAAAAAGAACATGGTAAACCTGCCATTGATGTATGGATTGGCGCACACTCCCATGCACACCCGCAAGACACCTATAATAATAAAGGATTGGTCGAAGACAAATGGGGCGTTACTTTTATGCAGGTTTCTGCCTTGACGCATTATCATTCTGGTCGAACCCCTATGAGTTGGTTATTAAGTTTTTCGGATAAGAGCGATTTATTGGATATTGGAAACTATGTTCATCGTGCTCCTTATTATAATCATATTCCTGCGGAGTTGATGAAATCAAAAGGTGTGAAAGCTGTAGGAAAGGAAGCACCAGAAGGAGGATTGTCTAAGAACGGTTGGTATGAACCGAATGAAAAAGAAATAAAATTGCGGCATATTTTTAGTGGAGTGGATATACCAGCGCCCTTTTAAAAAATAGAGAATGTCTAAAAAGATAGGTTCTTTATTCAACAGGAACTACAAAAGGAATCGCCCATTGACCATTTAATACTTTTTCTTTAGGCCAGTATAATCTAAAAGTTAAAGAAAAGAGACCTTCTTTTGGAATAGGTAACCAATTTGCTAATTGGTCTTGTGGAGGAGGAGAAGATTGGATATACAAATCTAAAGAGCCATCTGCATTATAGATCAAACTATCTCTATCTCCTAAAGCAAATCGATTGAGGTCATTTTTTACTAAAAATTCCTCTGAATTATAGGCAGTCAAAGACCAAAATGCATGAACGGGAGGTAATTGGTCTTCGTCAAAATGAATCTGATAGTTATTCTTTGCATCCAATGCTTGACCATTTATATCAGCCGTACAATTAGGATAGACGGCATCTTCTGGTATATTGGCCCCTAATCCTACAAAATCAATATAGGCTCTTCGCAAATAGTCATTACCATAGGTTCCAATATCCTCCCAAATAGCCATCCATCCATTGGTCAATAAACTAGTATCTGGTTTCGCCCGTCGTTGCTCCATCTTTTGATGTATAAATTCAGGCAAACGGCTTAGTTTAGTTTTTAAAATAAAATTATCAGTGCTTAATTCGAAAGGCTGTCCAGGTATTAAACCTATTTTTTTCATTTTGTTTACCATCACAGAATCCGCTTCTTTAGGAGGATTATTAACCATCAAGGTAGCCATCCGATTAAAGTAGGTAGGTACATCTAATGTACGAATGGCTTTCACGGGTACTACCTCTTTTGATGTTGCTTGTACAGTACCTAATGGAGAGATATATTCTTCTTGTCCATAAGCGCTCCACGGAACAAGCCACATTCCATCTTGAATATTTTTTACAATGGTCGCCCCATCTTCTGGACTATTTACTTGTATTCTTCCAAGCATCCAAACTATATTAGTAGGCGCTTGGATAAATTGCATACCCTCTGGAGGAGTACCTTTCCAATTAGGTCCAGCGACGAACATGGTGTGATCATTTGTACCTGTAGTTCTTGTACCAGGAGAAGCGAAAACATTGGAATAAGCATCCAAAAAAGGTAAGAGGTAATATCGGTCTGTTGCAGGCATAAATAATACCTGTGGTTCTTTTTCTAAATCCAGCCAAGCAATAGAGTAGTAAGTATCGACATTGGGTTTTACCACCGTCTTCATGGTATGATCTGGAAATTTTCTAAAATGTCCTAGTTGATTGACGGGAGCAGAAGCTCTTTCAAAATGCGGCTTTTCTATATTAGTAGAGGCTTTTTTCGTAAGATCCATCAATACTAATGGATAGCCATAGACATAGCTCTCTCCTATTAATTGTAACAATTCTTCGGAAGAAATTTCTTCTTCCCCTGTTGCTGTTTGAATAATAGTTGTATCACTTTGGCAAGCTTCTAATAAGCCGACTATTACTAATAAGAGCAATAGTTTGTGTGTATGTTTACTTTGCAAGGATTTTTATATTGTTAGATTTTCTTCCCAATTAGAAGCGTAAATCTGATTCTTGAATATAATACATAGCTCAAGCTTTCTGACATGATAAAAATAATTTGTCAAGCTGGAAGCTTGAGCTATGTACGCCTTTTTACATGAAAGGCTTTTGCTGATTTTTGATAAATTTTGGTAGATTCTTCTGAGTTGTTTAAAATAAGATTTGCACCTATTGTTCCATAACCCAAACAACCTTTTGCGCCTACTCCAGACATTCCTCCAATCATGACAATATTTTTATCTATAGATCCCTGACGATTATAAATAGGGCTTACTAATGGAACTTCTGATTGAGTCATAGAATAAACACAATTATAATAGTCAGTGCGCTCAATATCTGTTTTTTTTAAATAAATTTCTAACATTTCAAAATATAGCCGAAACTGTTTTTTAATCCATTTTAATTCTTTCTTTGAAGGGGTTAAATTCCATACCCGATCTAGGTCGTTGATATTGTGCCTAATTTTGTGACCGCCAGCTTTAAATATAGGAAAGCCATTGTCATCCCATTTTTCAATCATGGAATAGTATTCTTTACCTATTTGAGAAAACATGGGTTGTGCAGCTAGAATACTTTTAACTTCATTTTTAGAAAATTCTTTATATCTCTTTTCCCTAATTTTAAAAAAAGATACCAAGACTCTTTTTGGTATAATTACTTTATTAAGATAAGGGGCAAAATCTTTGAGAAGGTCCAATGTATAAGAGCCAGCAGCTACTACCACTTTTTTTGCTTGAATCTTTTTTATTTTTTTTGTTTTCA
>CAYOBX010000580.1:0-3698 GCA_964402245.1 uncultured Saprospiraceae bacterium
TAAGTATTTATTGATTTCTTCATTTTGTTGTTCTCTAATCGTAGGCATGATCTCTCGCATAGATTCCCAATCGCCAGATTCCCGCACCTCTTTTCGAATAGTTGCCATTTTCTCAGCATATTTCAAATGAACTGCTTTAACTTTTTCTCCTTGTGCAGCAGATAAATCAAGGGCTTCAATCATTCGTTTCGTTTGTTCTGCTACTCTTTCTTCAATAGTCCCCCCTCTTTCTCCTCGTCTACCTCTTTCTCCTGGTTGTGCAGACAGGATATTTGTAGAAATAAAAATTAATAACAAGACGAATGTCGTTGAATGAACAATTTTCATGATAAGATATTATTATTTATGATTTTTCTAATTAGACACCTAAAAAGAACATAAGTTTAATAAACTTGTTGCCCTTTAATAAATACTCCTTTGAAAACATCGAATGCAACACAATTTATAAATCACCGCAATCTGTTACAAACAGTAATTTTATTAGTTTTTGTAATTTTGATTTCTTTTCAAATTTATGTTTATAATTGGACTTTTGACAAATTACTTTTTAGGTTCTTTGACCGTTTTTGCACAAAGTGGACGTAGCTTAGACATTCTTGTCTGAGTAGCAGCTCGTTATCTGCTCAGACAAGAATGTCTAAGCTACATTTTGCAAGAATCATCAAAGATCCTTACTTTTTATAGCCTCGCTGGCTACCGCCAGCTCGGCAAATAGGGGTTTTGGAGGCAGGAATTCTAAAAAATGGCTTTGAAAAGCCGTTTTTTAGAATTTCTGCCTCCAAGAAACCCTACTTACGAGACTTGAGTAACGACTAAATAATAATTTAGCATACATGAGAAAAACCGATTTTTTAATTATCGGAAGCGGTTTTGCGGGTGCAACTTTTGCCAATCTAGCTGCAGAACGAGGCTATACCGTTCGTTTAGTGGATAAACGCAAACATATTGGAGGTAACTGCTATACTTATAAAGATGAACTTTCTAAAGTAGAAGTACATAAATATGGACCACATATTTTCCACACCAATTCTCTAAAAATATGGGAATATATCAATCGTTTCTCTAGTTTCAATAATTATGTCAATCGAGTAAAAGCTAGAACACAAAATCAAGTTTATGGGATGCCTATTAATTTGCATACGATTAATCAGTTTTTTGGAAAAGATTTTTCTCCAACAGCTGCGCATGAATATATTAATCGTATTCGCCTAAAAGAAATTAAACCTACCAATTTTGAAGAATTTGTTTTACATCATTTAGGAACCGCCTTATACGAGGCATTTTATAAATATTATACGATCAAGCATTGGGGAGTCCAGCCTACAGAGATTCCAATATCTACTGCCAAAAGATTGCCTATTCGATTCAATTATAATGATAATTATTTCAATGACCAATTTCAAGGTATACCGATCAATGGATATACAGAATTAATACAAAGAATGATTGACCATAAAAATATCCAAATTTCTTTGGAAGAAGACTTTGAAATGTATCGAAGTGCATGGAAATTGAATTTTAAGCACCTAGTTTTTACAGGTTCTATTGACAATTATTTCAATTATAATAATGGTTTCTTACCTTACCGAACTTTACGATTCGAAGCCATTAGAGGCAAAAATATTATTGGCAATGCGGTGATGAATTATACAGATCGGAGTGAATCATTTACTAGAATTCATGAGCATAAGTGGTTTACACCCGAACGAAAGTTTGATCAATCCATCGCTTTTAAAGAATACCCAAGTGATACAGATAGTAGAAAAGATCCTATTTATCCTATTAGAAATCGAGCCTCTGAAGCCATGTACAAAGCCTATGCACAACAAGCTAAAGCAGAAGGAAATGTTACCTTTGTCGGTAGATTAGCAGAATTTAGGTATTATGATATGCACCAAGTCATTGCAGCTAGTATGACTAAATTTGAAAAATTAATGGAGACTTATGCCCAATAAAATCGGATCAAAATCATGGAATAATGAAATGTATGAAAAGCATCCAACACCTTATGGTGGGATTGCTGGATTCATACAACAGCAACGATTACAGAAAATTTCTGCTGCTATGACTAAGCACCTACCAGTATCAGGAGACACTATTGTAGAAATTGGATGTGAAGAAGGTAATTTGCTAAAATTTTTAGGCGAAAAACATAAAAACTATCAGTGTATAGGATTGGATATTTCCTCTAAAGCTTTAACAGAAGCAAAAAATCATTTGCCAAAAGCTACGCTATTAGCAGAACATGACATCACTAGTGGGCCTTATTTGTTTCAAAATGCGCCTGCCTATTTGATTTGTAGCGAAACCTTAGAACATATTCCAAATGCAGCAGTTGCTGTAGAGAATATTTACAAGTCAGCGGGTAAGGATACGATTGTTATTATTACCGTTCCGATTGAAAAGCATAAAAATAATATCAAAAAACGGCTAGTCCAATTAGGGCTGTTTAATCTGTTTTTCAAAGGCATTGAAACAGCTCTTTCTGAGTGGCATGTACAAGATTTTAGCAAAGCAGATATACTTGGATTATTAGGCAAGTATTTCGACATTTTGAGTTACGATACAATTTGGTTAATGCACCAAATTATCGTCGTTAAAGCAAAATAAAAGGAGTGCAAAATAAATCGGGGGTCGCAAAACTATCAATCAGATAGCTTTGGAGCTATCAGATTGAACGAGAGCGTCTGATCAGATGACTCCAAAGTCATCTGATCAATTGTTGAGTTATCCCCAATTTGTTAGACATTCAAATAAAATAAAAAGCAAAAATTAATGCCCAAAGAATTAATCGTTGTCATACCCGTATACAACGAAGCACAAATTATACAAACAGTTATCAAAGATTGGGCAAGAACTCTTCGAGCCTTAGACATTGATTTTGAGTTAAGAGCATACAATGATGGCTCAACAGATGGTACCTTAATTAAACTAGAGGAAATTGCAACCAGCTATCCTGAACTAAATATCATTGATAAAAAAAATTCAGGGCATGGACCTACTATTTTAAAAGGCTATCGAGATGCCAATGCCAATTATATTTTTCAAGTCGATTCTGATAATGAAATGAAAGCGGAATATTTTGAAGCCTTATGGAAGGAAAGAGCTAATTACGATTTCATTATAGGTAGAAGGAAGTTCAGTTTTAAAGTGCCTTTGTCTCGGAGAATTGTTAGCTTTATGGCAAAAAAGGCCGTCCATTTTTTTTATGGTCACGGAATTTCTGATGTCAATGCCCCCTATAGATTAATGAGAAAAGATAAATTTAAAACTATTTATGAAGTGATCCCTACCGATACTTTCGCACCTAATGTAATTCTTTCTGGAATGGCTATTCGACAAAAAATAAGAATTAAAGATTGTTTTATCCCAACCGATTTCAGAGCTACCGGTTCCGTTTCTATTCAAAGAATGAAATTGCTCAAAGTAGCTTTTAAATCGTTTAAAGAAACGATTGCTTTTGCTTTGACTCATTGATGCTTTTAAAGTTTAAGAATCTATCGTTAACTATTACGATTAAGAAATCTTAGCCTAAGACTCGGCAACAAGTATGTTTAATATTAATTTTAGAGGGAGCAAATTCGTTTTGTTTTTTTATAAAAATACAAAACGAATTTGCTCCCTCTAAAAAACTATATAGAAGCTACTGCTTGCCGATTGCTGAGAGCTTTATTCTGCACAATTTTGAAGGTGAAAGA
>CAYOBX010000581.1:0-3694 GCA_964402245.1 uncultured Saprospiraceae bacterium
TTACAGATAAAAGAAATCCAGAATGGGAATTACTTTATTCACTTGAAACCTGAAAGTTCTCGCACCATTGCACAGAAAATAGTACTGTTTCGGGATTATTAAATAAATTACATTTCGATCGGCGGCTGCGCCGACTAATATGAAGGGATTGTGGAAAAGGTTTTTTAGAATTGCCACTGCAACTCTAAAAAATCCTTTTCCTCAAGACCCCATAGCAGGCCGTCCGAGTTGCGTAGTGGCGAAAGAATAACTTCCGTAAAAGTAAAATGGTAAGTATCATATCGCTACTCCCAAGGTTGAGAAAGAAGAATCAGATTTAGTAACGGCAAAAAAATAACTCCCCCATTTGGACGGCTTCTTTTGCCCTTATTTTCCTTGAAAAAATACTTCCGTAGCTCTGCTATGCAAGGATTTTTTAAAGAAAACTAAGAACAAAATAATCTCATCAAAATGCGGCATTTATTCTTTCGTCGTTACTTAATCATTTTTCCCAATATTCGCCTAACCACATCCTTGCCTCGGGATTTGTCGATGGTATAGCGGATTCTTTACTGCTTGCTTGCTACTTAGTTTGTTACTATTTGCATTAACATATTTGATCTTTAATGCCCGTTTCTTTTCTTCATATTCTTTTATCTTCTTTTCTAACTCTTCGTTTTGATTCTGTAAGCCTTCGGTAAGTCAACTATCAATAAAGCTAAAAAAATTGGCAACCTAACTTGAAAGTATTAACTTTGGTATGCACCAATCGACTACTCCACCTAGAGTATCTCTAAATTTTTACTTCCTGATAATCAATATCTTAGGAATCCTGCCTGGGCGGCTCGACAAGTTTGAGTTCGCATTAAAATGGTCACCTAGTTAGCTAGGGCGAACGAAAAATCTAAATCGTAATATAAACTCTTTGAAAAAAGATAAATTTGAAAATCAGGAAATAAGAAAATAAGTGGTACATTAAACTTTCTTCCAAATAAAAATGTAAATAAGGCTGGTCGCTTTACGACCCACCGAAATAGTGGACTTGGCGGCGAAGCCGTCAAGCCTTCCATACGAATTATTTTGAGTGTAAAACAGATCGGGGGCATAATTGAACGCAGAGACGCAAAGATGCAGAGTTAGATTGGATCTCCGCATCTCTGCGTTCAATACCTTATTTTGCTTGCAAAATTCCCTCAGGTATTGATTTACATGCCCTCAAATTGTTTTACACTCAATTATTCTAGTAACGACAAAACAATAACTCCACCATTTGGATGGCTTCTTTCGTCGTTACTAATACACTTCATCAGCAGGACAATAGAAAAGAAAATCAATGATTCAACTTATAGAAAACGCCAAAAAAAATCCACAGAGAATAGCCATTCGCTCTAACAATTATGCCTATACCTACCAGCAGTTATTAGAAGATTCTGAGTCAGTAGCCGCTACCTTATTGAAAGGAAAAGCAGATTTAAAAGAAGAGCGAATTGCCTTCTTAGTCCCTCCAAGTTTTGAATATGTCCAATTACAATGGGGTATTTGGCGAGCAGGAGGGATTGCTGTTCCATTATGTACCAAGCATCCCTTTAAATCAATTGAGTATGTAATCAATGATACCAAAGCATCGGTCGTAATCTGCTCCAAAGAGTACGAGGAACTATTAGCTCCACTGAAGAAAAGAAAGGAGATACGATTTATTGCCACTACCCAAATAAAGGCAGCTCAATGCACTTTACCAGATCTAGCAATGGATCGCCGAGCCATGATACTGTATACCAGTGGTACGACTGGTTCTCCCAAAGGAGTAGTCAGTAGACATCAAAATATTGAAGCCCAAATCACTTCATTGGTGACTTCTTGGGAATGGTCAAAAGAGGATCATATTTTAAATATTTTACCATTGCATCATGTACATGGGATCATCAACATTCTTTCTTGTGCTTTATGGTCTGGAGCATGCTGTGAGTTTTTGCCAAAGTTCAATGCAGAAAAAGTATTTGATATTTTAAAGGGAGGATCTGTTAATATCTTCATGGCAGTGCCAACCATTTATTATAAATTAATTGCCCAGTATAACACTTATCCACCTGACATACAAAAAGAAATTTCTGCTGCTTTAGCAAAATTTCGCTTTATGGTTTCTGGCTCTGCGGCATTGCCGATTAGTGTTTTAGAAACATGGCGAATAATCAGTGAACATACCTTACTAGAACGATATGGCATGACAGAAATGGGTATGGCAATAAGCAATCCTTATCGTGGAGAACGCCGTCCTGGACATATTGGCAAAGCCCTTTCAAAAGTTCAAATCCGCATAGCAGATGAAGCGGATCAAGTTGTAGCAGATGGGCAGACGGGTGAAATACAAGTAAAAGGCCCTAATGTTTTTCAAGAATATTGGGGGCGACCAGAAGCTACCAAAAAAACCTTTACGGCAGATGGTTGGTTAAAAACAGGAGATGTGGCTTTACTAGATAATGGCTACTATAGAATATTGGGTAGAAATTCCGTAGATATAATTAAGTCAGGTGGTTATAAAATTTCAGCCTTAGAAATAGAAGAGGTATTGAGAACCCATCCACAAATTAAAGATTGTGGAGTGGTTGGTGTCCCCGATGAAGAATGGGGCGAAATAGTAGCTGCCAGTCTCATACCTAAAAACACTTCTGATAAAATAGATACAGAAGCGATTCAAACTTGGCTTCGAGATAAATTGCCTAGTTATCAAATACCTAGACAATATATTATCCAAGAGGATTTGCCTCGGAATGTGATGGGGAAAGTAACGAAGAAGGCTTTGCAAAAGATGTTTTCTTAAAACGACACGTAGTTGTAAGGGACACATATCGTACCTACAGCACGAATAAAATTAGCTTTTTGACATGACCAATAAAGATTTAAAAAGGGCGGCCTATCAACAGCTTACAGCAATCGTGCAAAAGAAAATTGACGTTGCAAATAGTTCCTTAACTGCAGCGATTGAAGGTAGGGATAATCAAACCAAAAGTACCGCTGGCGATAAGCATGAAACTGGAAGAGCCATGATGCAAATAGAGCAGCAACGAAATGAAATACAATTGGGAAAAGCGATCCTTTTAAAAAAAGAACTCAAACAGCTAGATCTAGAAAAGACTTTTCAAAAAGTACAATTAGGAGCATTAGTAGTTACTAATCGAGGTAATTATTTTATATCCATTGGTATAGGAAAAATAATTGTTGAGGAACAAAATATCTATGCGATCTCTTTGCTTTCTCCTATTGGAAAAACATTGCTTAATAAGCAGATTGGAGAAGTTATGAAATTTCAGAATAAGGAGATTACAATACAGGAAATTGTATAGAGGGTGAGCAGTTTCAAAAAGGCTTGATTGTTCGTTGGTTAATACAACTTCAGACAAACAATCAAGCCATCAAACAGTCTTCCCATTATTTCTTTATAACAAAGGTATCCGCATTACATAATTATCAGCCGTCATATACAGCATCGTACCCGCCTTATTCAAGGCACAATTAGCCGTAGCTTGCCCCGTATTGATCGTTCCTAAATGTTTCCCTTCTGGAGTGAATATTAACACCCCACCAGGACCAGTAGCGAAAATGATTCCATCCGCTCGCACCTTTAATCCATCCGGTAATCCTTTCTTAGTAGCCACCCATTGAGTGGCATCAAAAAAGACTTCTCCCTCTCCAACAAAATTATTCTCCGCATCTAAGT
>CAYOBX010000582.1:0-3689 GCA_964402245.1 uncultured Saprospiraceae bacterium
TGTCTCCGTTTATATGATAAACTTACGTACAAAAAACGTTCCATAGAGGAACGTTTTTTGATTTTATATAATGTTTAAGTTTTATTGTATACCGTGCATTTTACGTTTCATCATTGGATTAAGAAATACTAATACTAAAGCCGCAGCAATAGGTATAACAGTAAATATTAAAAAGAATGTAGATAAGCCGTACTCCTCAGAAATAGTATCTATAAAACTACCTGTTAATCCTCCAGCCCAATTAGCAACAAAATTAGCTATAAACCAAATACCAAACATTAGTCCGATCAATCTCGCAGGCGATAATTTGCTTACATAAGACAATCCCACGGGAGAGACACATAATTCTCCCATGGTATGGAAATAGTATGCTAATATTAACCAAATCATACTAACAGAAGCTGTCTTTGCCCCATCTGGTATTGTAGACGCTCCAAAAGACAAGATACCAAAACCGATACCAAGTATTAATAAACCAAGTGCGAACTTAATGGGTCCTGATTTTATTATCCCTTTTTCCCAAAACTTTGACACCAGTGGAGCCATTGTTATGATAAAGAAGGAATTTAAAATAGAAAACCAGGAAGCAGCTACTTCCGTCCTATCTGATGTAAATTCTCTGTAAAGCATCCAAATAACAATACCCCAAATCAATATAAAACTAAACCCTAAGATCAAATTAGAAGTTTTAAGTTCAGTAAACGTCACATTGAATAATTTCAATAAGACCCAAGTAATTACCCCTAAGGAACCTACAGTCAGTATAGCATTAATAGTATTAAAAATAACACCGCTGCTCCCTTCCAGAGTTCTATCTGTGTAATCGTTTGCAAAAACTGTCATTGATCCGCCAGCTTGTTCAAATGCCCACCAAAAGAAAATGGTGAAGAATGTTAATATAATAATAACCCATACCCGATCCTTTTCAACTTTAGTAAGTGTTGGGTTTGTAACTATATAGCCTACAAAAGGAATCACCAAACCAAACACTAATGGTGGAATCCATTTCCTATTTATTTGAGTCAATACTGAATTTGTATCAGAATTAGGCAATACAAAGAACAAAACAACCGCAACAATGACTCCTACAATAGCCCAGGTAACCATCCTCTTATTTGACGAATCTGTACTCTCCTTAATCACTTCTTTCTTCGCTTCTTCTTCTTTCTCTTCTTCAACCATATCTTTTGGTTGTAATCCTATTTTTCCGAAGATACTTTGACCAAAATAAAATTGAAGCATTCCAAGAAGCATAAAAATACCTGCCAAACCAAAGCCATAACCCCAAGATATTTTTTCACCTATATAACCACATAGTAGAATACCTAGAAATGCACCTGCATTGATTCCCATATAAAATATAGTATACGCTGAATCCTTTTTAGATTCGTCTTTATATAATTGTCCAACTATTGAAGAAATATTGGGTTTAAATAATCCATTCCCAATAATTAATGCTGTTAAGCCAGCATAAAAAAACAGGTGACTACTTTCTATAGCCATAAAACCATGTCCTATTGCCATTATTAATGCACCAATAAAAACTGCTTTTCGATAACCTAATAATTTGTCAGCAATCATACCTCCAAATAAGGGTGTAAGATATACAAGGCCCGTATAAATACCATATAGACCAATTGCATCTGCTCTATCCCAGCCCCATCCAGGCGCATATCCTTTTAGTTCATCTCCTAATATACTAGTCGTTAAAAAGAGTACCAATAATGCTCGCATTCCATAATAAGAAAAACGCTCCCACATTTCTGTAAAAAACAGCATAAATAGTCCTGAGGGATGACCTAGGATTGTACGCTGATTTAACTCTGAACCGCCAAATTTAAACTCCATAGTATATCATTTTAGTTAATTATTATAGTTTATATTCGATACAATTGGTTCGTTGATTATTAAGGTATAAAAGTATTTTTTAATTATCTGCTAATTCAAAACCTTCGGCCTCATCATGTTTTAAAATTCTTTCATTGTCTTCAGCACCATGAGTTAATACTTCTAATTTTTTTCTAAAAACCATTACTAATAAGCCAAAAATTACACAAAATATGGCTATCCCAGTAAAAATGCTAAACTCTCCAAATTTTGAAGCTGATTCACCGAGTATTCCTGCTAATTTATTTCCAAAACCTGTCATAGCGAAATAGACTCCCATCATTAAAGAAGCATATTTAAGTGGAGCTAGTTTTGTAATGAATGATAAAGCTACGGGAGAAATGCACAATTCACCAACAGTATGGAAAAGATAAGCAAGAACTAACCAATACATTGCCGATGAACCTGTACTTTCATATTGTCCAGAGGCAGCGGACATAAAGAAGAAGCCAGTACCCATAATAATAAGTCCAAGGATCATCTTAAATAAGGAAGTTGAAATCTTATCTTTTAATTTTCTCATGGCCCAGTATCCTGCAACTGAAGTCCCCAAGAAAATAATAAACATAGCGTTAAGCGATTGGAACCAAGTGGCTGGCACTTCCCATCCCATTAGCATTCTATCAGTTTTTTGTTTCGCATAAATATTCATCAATCCACCTGCTTGCTCAAAAGCGCCCCAAAACACTATTACTAATAAAAATGAAATAAATAATACTATAATTCTATCCTTTTCTATCTTGGTAAGTGGTTTTTTAATTGCATCCTTAGCTTTTTGATCTGAAGAACTGTTTATATAGTTCCCCACATGTATCAAATATTTTTGTCCCGCTAAATATTGAATAAGGCCTAATGCCATACCGATTCCAGCTAAACCAAAACCGTAATGCCAACCATGTACCTCTCCAACATAACCAACTATTAAACTTGATAGAAATGCACCTACATTAATACCGATATAAAAAATAGTAAAACCCTTATCACGTCTTATATCGCCTTGCTTATATAATCCACCTACCATTGTAGAAATATTAGGTTTAAGCATTCCAACACCTGAAACAATTAAACATAAACCAGTGTAAAAAGCCCAAAGTTCCTCAACTGCAAGAATACCATGTCCCATAACTAAAAGAATCCCTCCAAAAAGAACTGATTTTTTCTGACCCAAAAACTTATCAGCAATCCACCCCCCAGGTATAGATGCTACATATACAAACATTGTATACCAACCATACAAAGCTAGAGATTCACCATCAGTCCAACCTAATCCCGGATTGTCAGAAGCAGTTGATTCAACCAAATAAAGAGTCAGAAGAGCTCGCATTCCGTAATAAGAGAAACGTTCCCACATCTCTGTAAAAAACAGAACATAAAGTCCAACTGGGTGTCCAAATAATTCTTTTTGGTGGGCTGCTTTTACTGACATAAGTTCTAGTATTAATTAACAATTGGTTGTACTTACAGTTTCTCCTTAATAAAATTAGTCATCCTTGTATATAGATGTAAGCGGGTATTACCGCCAAAAATACCGTGGTTTTTATCAGGATAAATCGCCCAGTCAAATTGCTTATTGGCCTGAACCAACGCTTCGACAAGACGGGTAGTATTTTGTACATGTACATTATCATCCGCGCTTCCATGCACTAATAAAAAATCTCCTTGTAATTTATCAACATGACTCATGGGAGAGTTCTCATCATAACCCGTAGGGTTTTCCTGAGGGGTTTGCATGTATCGCTCTGTATATATGGTATCATAAAATCGCCAACTGGTTACGGGTGCTACAGCAATGGCCATACTAA
>CAYOBX010000583.1:0-3685 GCA_964402245.1 uncultured Saprospiraceae bacterium
CGCTGATTATGCGCAGGAGATAGAAACCATTTCCTTAATTCTCTAAATTCTTTCTTAGTAAAAGTATGTAATACTTCTATTAGTCGGCTCTTTTGCATTTAATAAATTTCAACAAATAAATAAATGATGAATGATGAATGATGAATGATGAATTCTTATAAAATGCTATTTATCAATGATTTAATTGCTATTTCTGTTTTTATCTTTCTATAATTTGTTACGATTATTGCTAGATTTTGTTCAACAAATCATCGTTTTTGTCTTTGTTTTCACTCTAGATTGCCTGCATATTTGTATTGTAAACAATTTGCAACTGATATTAATTTCAGTAAATGGGGCGTTAAACAAAAAGGTGTTTCAATGATTTTCTGACAAATTCCTTCATTACAAGGATTTATCAAAGAGCATTTATTATTTATTGACCAAATTAAATTTCCCATGAAAAGTACCTTACACCGATTATTACAAATCATTTTTCTTTCCTTACTATCTATCCAATTAATTTCTGCACAAGGCTGGGAACGCACCTTCGGTGGTAATGGCGAAGATGAAGCCTTTGATGTTATTGCTACAGTAGATGGTGGTTATGCAATTGTAGGTTTTTCCGAAACACAGGGAAGGGTAGGTACGAATGTAACACTGATAAAGACGAATGAGGAAGGAGATACAGAATGGATGAATTCTTATGGAGATGTAGGAGATGATAAGGGTTTTGGATTGATACAAGAACCAGATGGTAGTTATTTAGTTATAGGTCAAACTAACGGATTTGGATTTGGTAATAATGATATTCTATTATTAAAAATTGATTCAAAGGGGACCTTACTTTGGCAAAAAGCATATGGTGGGGTAGGTAATGATCAGGGATGGTCTATAACAGCTAATCAAGCTGGAGGGTATTATATAGTTGGTAGAAGAGAATTTGATGGAAATGCAGACTTATATTTATTAAAAATAGGCCCGTCTGGAGAGATTATTTGGGATCGGAACTTTGGTGGTGATAAGACAGATGAGGGCTTTTCTGTTATCGAAACTTCTAGAGGGGACGTAGTAGCAGTAGGGGTTACAAAATCTTTTATTAATCCAAGTACGAATAGCTCTAATAGCTATTTTATTAAGCTAGATGCCAATGGAGAAACAATACTAGAAGCAAGGTTTGGTAATTTAGAAAGAGATAGAGCAAACAGCGTAGTAGAGACCATGGATGGCGGTTATGCAATTACTGGGATTACAACAGATAAAGGGGATGCTTTTTTACTGCAATTAGATAGTAATGGAAATGAACTTTGGTCAAAGACTTATGGCGATCCAATTTTTAGGGAAGAGGGAAGTGATATTAAATTAATGCCTGATGGAGGATTTATAATAGCAGGTACTAATGAATTAACAGATCGAAATTCCCAGATTTACTTATTGAGAACAGATAATGAAGGGAATGAATTGTGGAATACCTTATATGGTGGAAGTGGTTCTAATATAGGACGAGCAGTAACGAATACACCTGATGGTGGATTTGTCATTGTAGGTAACTATGATATTAATAAAGATCCAAATAGTCTATTGCCTTTAAATGATATATATCTAGCTAAAACAAATCCAACAGGAAATATTTTTGCAAATATTATCAAAGGAAGCGTCTTTAGAGATCTTAATGCAAACTGTGTATTAGAAGGTGAAGAAAAACTATTGCAAGACTGGTTGGTACAATTGAAAAATGGAGAGGAAATAGTTTACGCAACAACCGACGAAAATGGGCAGTATGAAGTAGCCTTAGAAGATGCTAACTATAATGTTAGTTTGGTGGTCTTAAATGATGCTTGGGATGTTTGTCAAAACTATAATGTCAACTTTATCAATAGTGATACGATTGAATTAGATTTTGCAGCCAGAGCAACAGTAGCAGATTGTCCTGTGGTTGTGGCAGATATATCTGCTCCATTTTTAGAACCCTGTCGTGCAACAGATTATACCGTTAGTTTATGTAATAGAGGGGTATCGACAGCTAATGACACCTATATTGATATTCAATTTGATCGAGACTTAAAAATTAATTTTAGTACGATTCCTTGGGCAGATCATAGCAATAATACCTATCGTTTTAATATCGGTGATTTAGCCGTAGAAGAATGTGGCGACTTTAAAGTCAATGTAACAGTGGATTGTGATGCATTGGTAGGCAAATCACATTGTGTAGATGCCTATGCTTCTCCTAATGCCTTATGTATTCCACCGCCACCAACCTGGAATGGAGCTAGTATCCGGATAGATGGTGAATGTGTAGGGGATTCCGTTCGATTTACTATCCAAAATATTGGAGAAGGAGATATGACTACTCCTTCTGATTTTGTTGTAATTATTGATAATTTTGATCTAAGACAAGGTTTCGATTTTCAAATACCAAGTAAAGGAGTTGAAACATTCACCTTCCCAGCAGACGGATCAACAATTCGTGTAATAGCAGATCAACCAGCAGGACATCCTTATGGAGAAACGGCTTCTACCGCGGTAGAAGGATGTCCATTCGGAAAGCCTTTTAGTGTAGGTTTCCTAACCTTATTTAGCGATAGTGATGATTTACCATTTTATGCCTCTGATTGTCAAGAAAATAAATCGTTTACAGGAATTATAGATATGACGCCTTCTCCTAAAGGAGTGGGGGAGGAGAAAATGATTTCGTCTACAGACGATTTAGAATATCATATCTTTTTTCAAAATACTGGATCAGATACCGTCAATAGAGTGATATTAAGAGATACTTTATCTACTATTTTTGATATCACAACGGTAGTGCCAGGGGCAAGTAGCCACCCATATGAATATGAGGTAACAGGAGAAGGGATTTTAATATTCACCTTCCAAAATATTGATTTACCTAGTACTGCTATCAATGAGGAAACCTCCTATGGATTTGTAAAATTCCGAGTGTCTCAAAAGGAAAACACCCCTATGGGGGCTGTGATAGAAAATACAGCTAGTGTAATTTTTGATTTCGGCGCACCGATTGCTTCCGAAATGGCTTTTCATACGATTGGAGGAGAGCAAGTAAGCGACTTTGTAGAAGTAAGTACAGACGTAGAAGATATTGTAATACCTGGTGTATCTGTAGAAGTATTTCCGAATCCTTTCACAGAGCGTGCGACCATTGAATTAATTGGCTTAGGAGATACGCCAAAGATTACCTTTCAATTATTTGATGTTACAGGTCGATTAGTACAAGCAGATTCCCACTCTATATCCAGATTCGATTTTTATCCTAACCAACTGTCAGAAGGATTGTATTTCTTCTCTATCCTCTCTGAGGGGCAGTTGGTTACATCTGGAAAAGTGTTTATTCGGTAATAGAAGAAACCAGATAGCAGGCATTTTCAAAATGCCAGCTATCTATAACAATAAAATAAGGGCAAATGTCCTAAAGAATAAGATGTCTTTTGTGGTTTTGAAGGCGATTGGAGCTAATGTGCTTTAATCGCCTTTTTTGTTGTAGTTGACTACCTGTCTATAATTGAACGCAGAGAAGCAGAGGTTTTTCTGTTATGACTTTAAATGGAGAAAACAAGCTTGTGAAAATTCGCAAAAAAGCGGTACATTATGCATTTATAGACCGTCAGGTAAAAAAGTGGTGAAAATCCGTTGCTAAACTCTATTTTTAATATTTTTTCAATACCAGATTTTTACCTGATTCTCT
>CAYOBX010000584.1:0-3674 GCA_964402245.1 uncultured Saprospiraceae bacterium
TTACCTAGTAAGGTATACATATTACCTGCCTTTATTATAGGATCTAGCTTGGGTTTTCTATTACTTGGTCAAAAAGGGATTCCATTAAATGAAGGAACGATTGTGGAACGATTTGGCAGAACAGCTATAGGTCTATTGGTATTTATGGGTATTGGTTTTATTTTAAAGAAAATAGCAGAAGTAGCAGGAATGGAAGGGCAGATAGTTGTTGATTTTTTCAGGAATTTGCTATCGGGATTAGTATTGTTTTGGTTGGTCGTAGAAATAGCTATTAAATTAGGTTGGTATCGGCGAGAAAATAAATTGGTATAGCTTTTTCAGAGCAGAGAGTAGAGAAACGAGAGCAGAGATAAAATCCGTTTAACAACAACAAAATTTCGTTAACTTTTAAATGGATTTCATCTCTATCCTCTGCTCTCACTTCTCTTTTCTACAAATTACAAATCTTTCAATATTTGCTGTTTTTGCTGACCAAATGTGAAAGCATCTACTAAGGTCATAGACATCACATCTTCCAAATTTCCATAGACCTTTTGGTAGTCCGTTTGACTTCTTTTAATAACAGCCTTGGCTTCCTCACATCCATACAAATGCGTAATCTCGCATTTTGGCTCTTCCTCAGGTAATTGCTTGTAAGTCAAGAAGTAATGCTTCAAACGATTAAGAATAGATTTGGGAATATCTGTTATATCTTCCCATTGTCCATATACTTCGTCATTGTTTAAAACAGCAATGATTTTATCATCTGCCTCTCCTCCATCTATCATTCGCATACCACCAATTGGTTTTGCTTGAACGAGTATGTTACCATGCGTAATTTCTCGTTCCGTTAATACACAAATATCTAGTGGATCATCATCTCCTATAATACCTGTTCTACCCGTCTTTTCCATACAATAGGCAGCAACCTCTTCTCTACACAAGGTTTGAGGCACAAAGCCATATAGCGCTGGAACAATGTTAGAAAAACGTTGCGGACGGTCAATCTTCAGATAGCCAGATTTTTTATCTATTTCATATTTCACCGTATCTGATGGAATCACCTCTATGAAAGAAGTAACGATTTCTGGTGCATTTTTACCAATTTCAACTCCATGCCAAGGATGAGATTTATACCTCAAACTGATCATTTTCCAAATCTTATCAAATGCCTCTTGACCCATGTTCATATGTAAACTTTTTTGAAGAATAGTATTTCTAGAAGTCAGAGGTCAGATCGTCCTTCCAGGACTGTCAGAAGTCAGACTTATGACATTGACACTGGGATGTGTCTAACAACCGTAGGCGGTCTGATAGCGTAGCGATCTGATCTATGACTTCTTTTATTCCAATTAATGAATATTGAATGGTCTAATATATCAACCAAAACAAATGAAAAATGGTTTTCGTTTCAATTAGAGTTTACGTTTTCTAACAAAAATGTTACTTCACTGCTTGATCGAAGAAAAAACCTAATGGCTGTGCCGCTATAAAATGTGCCATACATACTTCCAATAAGTCTTTTTTCAAAATAGCCTCTGGTTTAAACTCATGAAAGGCGTAATAAGATTTTTTTTGAAGTAAAGGTTGTTTCTCTATTAATTCCGCAAATTCTTTTGGAATTCTCTTGTGTTCATCTCCTTGAATAAGGCCAAATAATTTTTTAAAATTTGGTTCTTCTATAATCGACTTAAACCCTTTCATATCAGAAACGATGGCTTCTCTGACTAATTGTACTTGCTTTGGAGTAGGCATATAAAATCCAGTATAAATACGGAAATGATCTGCGCCTAAATGTAAGTAGATGCCTCCTATCTTATCTCCTTTACGGCCTCCTGGTCCAATAGCCGCCGTCATATGTGTTTTATAGGGCGTTTTATCTTTACTGAAACGTACATCCTTATAGATTCTAAAGATCGCTTCTTTTTCCGTGATATTGATGCGTGGATCTACTGCGCTAGTTTGATCTATTAACTCTTTGATGAATATTTTAAATGGTGCCTCTACCTTTTCTTTAAATCTTGCTTTATTCGCATTAAACCATTCTCTATCATTGTTTAATGTCAATTCTGATAAGAACTGTAGGTATTCTTTTGTGAAGTAACTCATAGTTTTTTTTAACCGTATTACTTGGGTTTCGCTAAAAATAAATTTAGAAACCAGTCTAGCTAGCAAATAGACTCGGCAACAAGTATGTTTAATATTTTTTTTAGAGGCAGCTAATTTGATTTGTTTTTTTTTTGCAAAAAACAAATCAAATTAGCTGCCTCTAAAAGCACAATTCAAAGCTACTGCTTGTCTAATATTAAGAACCTTAAATAAAAATATTTTTATTTAAGCGAAACTCAAGGTATTAGGATGTAATAAATAGATTTGGATTTATAAAGATACAATTGAAAAATAACTTCTACCCTAAGTATTTCATTTCTCGTTGGTTACTCCCTACATTTGCTGTTCTATCTCCTTAGAATAGAGAGCAGAGAACAAAGAGTAGAGATAAATTTCGTTTATAAACGATGAAATTAGATCTGTTTTTAAACGGAATCCATCTCTGTCCTCTGCTCTCGCTTCTCTGTTTTTTCTATATACTTGAGGAATAGATAATAAACATAAAACAATGCAAAGACAATCCTATCAATTAAAGGCTGGAAATATTGGTAATTTAAAATTAGTTATGGCTGAATTGCCTGACCCTCTGGGGAATGAAGTTACAGTAGCCGTAAAAGCAATTGGGCTCAATTTTGCAGACATCTTTGCTATGTTTGGACTATACTCTGCTACCCCTAAAGGGGTCTTTATTCCGGGCTTAGAATATGCTGGAGAGGTGATTAAAATAGGGAAAGATTGTAAGGAATATAAAGTGGGAGATAGAATTATGGGAGTGACTCGCTTTGGCGGATATACGACGCATTTAAACATGGATGAAGGGCACATCCTTCCCTTACCTTCAGATTGGAGTTTTGAGGAGGGGGCAGCTTATTTAGTGCAAGTATTGACTGCTTTTTATGGATTAAGAAACTTAGGGGCCATTCGAGAAAATTATGCTATACTCATACATAGTGCAGCGGGTGGCGTTGGTATTCTTGCCAATCGAATTGCCAAAAAATATGGTGCTTATACTATTGGTACGGTAGGTAGTTCCGCTAAAGTAGATTTTATCAAAAAGGAAGGATATGATGCCGCTATTGTGCGTAATAAAAGGAGCTTTCGCAAAGATTTACAAAATGCTTTAGATGGCAGAGAATTAAACATAGTCATGGAGTGTATTGGTGGCTCTTTCTTTAAAGATGCTTATGAAATTTTGGCTCCAGAAGGAAGGGTAATATTTTATGGTGCGGCTCGGTATGCCTCTCCTGGTAAACGACCTAATTACTTTAAGGTCTTATATGAACATATTACTCGTCCTAGGATTGATCCTCAATCCATGAGTGAGATTAATAAGGGGATATTAGGCTTTAACTTGATTTATCTTTATGAACGAGTAGAACTTATGCAAAGTTTAATAACAGAATTGAAGGATTTGGATATTGGCAAACCGCATGTGGGACATACTTTTACTTTTGATAAATTGATAGAGGCGATTGAATTATTTCAAACGGGAAAGACGATTGGGAAAGTGGTGGTCACGGTCTAACTTCAGTAACACGGAATTCATTCCGTACCCGTAACACGGAATTCATTCCGTGTTATCGCAG
>CAYOBX010000585.1:0-3670 GCA_964402245.1 uncultured Saprospiraceae bacterium
CTGAGACCAAAATAATCTCGCCCAAATGACGGATTTATTCTTTCGTCGTTACTAACTCAAAAATTGCCTCTATTTCTACGGCAATTCCACCTGGTAACATCATGCCGACTGCACTTCTAGCTCCCACTCCATTTTCTTTTCCAAACACTTCGCCCATCAATTCGCTATAGCCATTGATTACTTTTGGTTGTGATTTAAAATCAGGGGAACAATTGACCATCCCTAAAGTTTTCACTAAGCGTTTGATCTTATCCAAATCACCAATCTGCGATTTAATGGTGGATAGCATGGTCAGTCCTACTTGTTTAGCTGCAAGATAGCCGTCTTCTAAAGACATATCATCCCCTACTCTACCTATAATCTTACTACCATCCATTCGCATAGGACCTTGTCCTGATACATATAGCATATTGCCTACGATGACTACTGGTTTGTAGACGCCACCTAAAGGTGGTGCAGGAGGGAGTTCTAAATTTAGTGCTTTTAGTTTTTCTTCTATTTTCATTATTATTAAATTTAACTTCTTGTTCTATTTACCGAAATCTATCTTTGTTCTCTACTCTCACTTCTCTGTTCTTCAAAATGTCCAGTATGGTAGCTCTTAGAGCTGCGACTCAATCACCGCATTTGAAATATTAAAAATATGGTCACCGATTCTTTCCAAAGAAGAAAATAGGTTATGATAGATCAATTCACTATGCACATTATAATCTTGTTGGCTAGATTTTTCTTGGCTTTCCGATCTCATCAATTCACGTTGTGCATTAATCTGCTCTTCTATTTTTAAGGCTTTTACTTTTCCCTGAGGGTTTTTCTGCAGGATTTCTAAGTTTTCAATCATTATACCGAACGAATTATCTACCAAATCTAAGAGATCATTTAATCGGGTACGTTGTTGTTGATTAAACCATATTTTGTCTGCTCTTTTACGCTCAATAGTATCTGCCATTTGATGAAAGATGTTGGCAATTCGTTCTAATTCATTACAACTATCAATTAAACCTTTAATTTTAAACGCTGTTTTAGAAGTTACGTCTTCTTTAGAAATTTTGATTAAATATTCTGATAATTCTATATTTATATTATTCGTGATTTCTTCGTATTTATCGATTTTACTCCCCATTTCTTCTGATTCGCTCGAATGGATGGAGAAGAGCATTATTCTAACAAAATTGGTCATTCTACTAGTCACTTTTCCAAAATGAGCTACTTTCTTGTGCACTTCTATTATAGATAATTCAGAGGTAGAAACAATAGCTGTTAGATAATTCAATCGATTGATTTCATCTTTTTCTCCTCTCGATTTAATGGTTTTGGTAGCTAAGTTAACCAACCAAGGGATTAAACCTACAAATAAAAGAGTATTTAAAACATTAAAGATAGTATGAAAAGCAGCTAAAGCTAGCGGAACATTTTGAGAAGTGGTATAAGCAGAGTTTGTGTAAATCGTTTGTTGTAAGATATTATCCAAGATTTCTAAAAAAAATGGCAGGATTAAAAACATCCAACAAACACCTAGAATATTAAATAAACTGTGAATTCTAGCAGTCCGTTTAGCAAAAACATTTCCCACTACAGCAGCAATTTCAGCGGTTATCGTTGTCCCTATATTTTGTCCTAAGACCATGGTTGCAGCCACTTGTAATGGAATCCAACCATTAGCAGACATCACTAAGGTTAGCGCCATAGCAGCACTAGAAGATTGAACAATGATGGTAGTGATTGCGCCAAAAAATATAAATAGGATGCCAGAAAAGGGGCCCCAATTGGCAAAGGAAGATATAAATGCAAGTGTGTCTGAATCGTTTTGTAAAGTAGGGATACTTTCTTGTAAAAATTGTAAGCCCAAAAAGAGGATGCCAAAGCCTATAAAAAATTCTCCCCAAAATCTAATTTTTCCTTTTTTAATAAATAATAATGGAACGGCAATGGCAAAAATAGGAATAGAAAGAGTATGCAATTTTACATGAAAACCAAGTACAGAAATAATCCAACCCGTAATCGTGGTACCAATATTGGCTCCCATAATTAAGCCCGCAGCCTCTACTAAAGATAATAAACCTGCATTGGCAAAACTAACGGTCATCACCGTGGTAGCTGAGGAAGATTGAACAAAGACTGTTACAAAGAAACCAGAAAAAACACCTAAAAAACGATTGCGCGTCATCATAGACAGCACTTTCCTAAGTTGTACACTACCTGCCTTTTGAATACCCTCGCTCATTATTTTCATTCCATAAATGAAAAAGGCTAGTGCACCCAAAACTTTTAGTATATCAACTATCGTAGCAATCATTTTTTAATTTTGACTTTAGCCATTAGCTTCTAAAAGGAACGTAACTAGTCCATTATTAATTTACACTTGTTATTTTCCAAGGTCTGTAAAGAAATAAAGCAGTAGGTAACGTGGGCATCTATTTTGAGGCTAATTGCTAAAAGCTAATGGCTAAAGTCGAGCTTAGGGGAATTAATTAGAAAGTAAGCCATTGAATTAAGTATACTAATCCAATACTAATGGCTAAACCAAAGAAAACTTTCCCTAAATCCATTCCTAAGTCTTTCAAGGTCTCTTTCGGTACTTTTTGACTTAAATTATAACGTACTGCAATTTCTCTACCTGCTAATAAACCTAAAAATACCCAAGTGGTACTCATAGGAATATTATTCAATTCCTTAAAGAAATATAAAACGATACCATAAGATAAATCTATAAAAGTTGCAGATCGAATATCTGCTGTATTAGTTTTTGCTTTGACAATCGCTTGGATAGCCCCTCCTTTAGAGTAAAAAATATAAGCCAGCATAACTAATAAAATAATCAAGGATATAACAAATGTTGTTCCGTCTATCTTTCTAGGTAAATACACATAAATATTAGCAAAATCCTGTGCTAACCATTGTGTCCATAAAAAACCTGTTGATGCCCATTGGGCAATGGTCCATTTGGTTCTTTCAGAATCTTTAATTGGATTGGCTACAAACTTCTTTTCTAAACTCTTTGTAATAAAAAGATACAAAACGGCTGCTGCTCCAAAAGCTACCAAATACCCAGTCATGGACTTAATGACCATACTGTTAAGGTTCTTTGGATTGAAAAAAGTCAGAATTAAAAAAGAAGTACTAACTGGAATACCAAATCTAGTAATAACCATTAATACTAAGGGAGGTAGTATATAAGCCCAGCCAAAGGAGGCAATATCTCTTGGGTCTTTATATTTGGGGTCAGCAAATCCACCATCACCTAATAATCTTTGGTAAGATACATCCCCATCATATTGATACCAGCCATAAACTAAGGTAAGCGTCAAAATGGTGGCAGCAAAAAACCATAAAACATACCAAGGGCGGTTTTCATTAGAAGCAAGAAAAGTACCTAATGTTTGAATAACGTCGTTTCCGACAACAGAGTAAGCGGCGAGGATAAACCCTAGCCACATAATAATCATTGGATCCATGAACTAAAATTGGTGTTTGTTATTATTAGGGTTTTAGCAAATTATAACCTACGCACTCTGGCTGGTTATTAATGAAGTTGCTTAAAAATGAATTGATGTATTTAAACAACTTCAATTTCTAAATCCCTAATAAAAAATAATAGACTATATCCTTAGTAAGGACGAAATAATAAGTTGGGCAATCTGGTTCTAATTATTTTTCAGTCTAAGGAATT
>CAYOBX010000586.1:0-3666 GCA_964402245.1 uncultured Saprospiraceae bacterium
CAAAAAACCTAAGCCAAGGAAAGACAGTAGTAAACCTCCTAACACCCAACTTATGGTATTACGTTGTTTGATGATGGTTTGTTGGTTTTGGGTAGTGGTTTCTAGCTCTGCAATGGAAGCGTCTTTTTGTTCTACTTCATATTGTGTCGTAAACAATTGAAGCTGTTTAGAAATACTATTTTCATTATAAGCAATTAAATAATCGTTAAGTTCTTTTTGTACAATAATGGCTTCCTTATACAATCCTTTTTCCTGATAGAACTCACTTAAAAAATTATAGTTTTTTAAACGTAAATTCCGTTCATCACGACTATAAGTAGAATCTTTAACTATACTATCTCGTACGCTTTTTGTAATTTGAATAGCCTCATCAACATTTCCTTCCCGAAAAAGAATAAATCCTCTACTAGTTTTGATAAAAAATCCGATATAATCATCTCCTATATTTCCTTCAATATCTTTTTCAACAAAAATCTCCCACCCTTTTCTATAATAAAATAAAGTAGAATCTAGTTTCCCCTTTGTATGAAAAATATCCCCTATGTTCTCATAAACACCAACAACATTAGAAAAATAAGATTGATAAGAAGAATTACTGTAATCCTTTTCCGTAGAATTGGCATACTTTTGTAATGCTTTTTTATAGAATATTTTTGCAGAATCCAATTCTTGTAAATAGTCTTTATATAAATTCCCTATTCCTACAAAAGCATTTCCACCTTCATACTTATACGACATATAAAGAGAATCTTGTAACGTTTGTTTTCTTGCATTTAATGCAAGTTCATAATCTCCTTTTTCCACATGTATGATGTAGGTACGTTCCAGAATAAAGGATCTCCAAGAGATTTCTTGCGTTAATTCTGATGTCTTATTGGGATAAGTCAAAGCCACATTTAACGTTCTAAGCGATTGTTCAATTTTACCATCAAAATACTCTCTTAATCCTTTAATGTAATAGGCTTGATGTAAGACCTCCTTAATTAAAGGCCTATCTTCATTTAATGAATCATAAGCTTTTACAGCACGATTTGCATAATATAATGCCGAATCATTTTCTCTGCCTCTTAATGTAACATAACTCTTATGTAAATAATATTTGGTCCATCCTTTTAATGCTTTGTTTTGTTCCAATGCCTTTTTAATCTGCTTATATTCTTCGCTATATCTGGGAGAAATAGGTATAGTATCTAAGTACCGTTGGTCAATTTCTAATTCCTGAGCATTTGATAGTGTAAAAGAGATACATAATAAAAAGTATATAAATTTTCTTTTCATTCTTTAAAGATTAAGATTAATCGTCAATCAAATATGGTAAATACAAATCAACTTTAGTCCCTCGATCTATATCATTAATGGTATACGATGCTTTCGATTTAAATCTTTTCGCATACAGTGATAATCGTTCCTTAAGGATTTTTCCAGATAGCGATTGATGGCCAGACTTATGATCTTTAATTTCCAAAGATTTAGAATAGCCTATGCCATTATCTTCAATTTTAAAATGTAACGTTCGGTTAGTCTTATCTATACCTACAACAATCTGTATATACTCATCTTCTTTTCCCTTGAACCCATGAGCAATCGAGTTTTCTACAAAAGGTTGAATAAACATCGGTGGAATTAATAAAGCTTCCTTATCAATAGCTTCATTTACTTGCAGATCATATTGAAACTTTTTTGAAAAATTGGATTGTAATTCCAGGTAGGTTTTTATGGTTTCTAATTCTTCTTCTAAGGAAACAAATTCTTCTCGGGAATGTTCCAATACAGAACGTAAAAGCTGTCCTAATTTTGAAATATAAGGGATTGTTTGTTCTGATTTCTTTTGGACAAGATTACTTACAGCATTTAATGCATTAAATAAAAAATGAGGATTTAGTTGGGAACGTAATAAGCGTTGTTCCAGATTAGACGCGACATACTTATTTTGTAATTGACGCTGTCTATAAAACAATACACCTAAACCTATAAAAGACAGTAATAAACCTCCTAACACCCAACTTATAGTATTACGTTGTTTAATAATTGTTTGCTGATTTTCAGTAGTTGCTTGCAACTGGGTGATAGAAGCATCCTTTTCTTTTACCTCGTATTGAGTGGTAAACAACTGGAGTTGTTTAGAAATACTACGTTCGTTATAAGTTATCAAGTAATTGTTGAGTTCTTTTTGTGTCGCAATAGCTTCTTTATAAAATCCTTTTTTCTCGTAAAACTCACTTAAAAAATTATGAGTTTTTAATCGAAGTCCACGCTCTTCACGATTATAAAGAGAGTCCTCTATTATACTATCTCTTACACCTCGTGTAATTTCAATAGCCTTATCAATATCGCCTTCCTGAAAAAGAATAAATCCTCTACTCACTTTAACAAAAAATTGAGTATTACTAGAACCTATCATCCCATCGAGTCCTCTATTAACATAGGTATTCCAAGCTTTATTATAATAAAATAGGGTAGAATCAAGATTTTGTTGTTTATAAAAAATATCTCCCATATTCTCATAAGCCGCAACGACATTTGTAAAATATTCCTGAGAAGAAAGATGACCGTAATCCTTTTCAGTAGCATCGGCATATTTTTGTAATGCTCTTTTATAAAATATTTTTGCAGAATCTAATTCTTGTAAATAATCTTTATATAAATTCCCTATTGACAAAAAAACGCTTCCCCCTTCATATTTATAGGACATATAAAGAGAATCTTGCAATGTTTGTTTCCTTGCATTTAATGCTAGTTTACTGTCTCCTTTTTCCAAATGTATGACGTATATCCGTTCTAGAATAAAGGATCTCCAAGAGATTTCCTGTGTTAATTCTGATATCTTATTGGGATAAGTCAAGGAAATATTCAGAGTCTTAAGGGATTGTTCTATATGACCATCAAAATACTCTCTTAATCCCTTAATATAATATGCTTGATGCATAAGCTCCTTAATTAAAGGTCTTCCTTCTGCCAATGAATCGTATGCTTTTATTGAACGATTTGCATAATATAGAGCTGAGTCATTCACTCTATTACGTAACGCAACAGAACTTTTATGTAGATAATACTTAGTCCAGCCTTTCAATTGTTTGTTGTTTTCCAATGCTTTTTTGATCTGCTTGTACTCTTCTATATATCTACTAGAAATAGATATTGTGTCTATAAACTGTTGATCAATCTCTAATTCCTGAGCACTAGATGTCATAAAAGCAAACAACAATAAAAAACAGCTTAACTTTCTTTTCATTCTTTAAAGATTAAAATACATTAGCAATACCAAAAGTGATGGAATGATCTCATCGGTAGTCGTCGAAGATAACAAAGAAGCGCAAGAATACTTGATTTCTCTTTTAGAATCTGATTTTCCTGAAATCAGGATTGAAGGAATGGCAACTTCTATCGAAAAAGGACTCAAACTTATAAATACCATTGAGCCTGAGCTTGTTTTTATGGACATTCAACTGGAAGATGGATTAAGTTTTGATATTCTTGATCAGCTTAAGCAATATGATTTTGAAGTCATTTTTACCACAGGTTTTGATAATTATTATGAGAAGGCTATGGCACATTTTGCTTTCAGTTACTTACTCAAACCTATTGATCCAGAAGCTTTAGGTCGGGTGATCCAACATTATAAAAATGTCAAAAATCGACATCTTTTAAAAAGTAAATACACGCACT
>CAYOBX010000587.1:0-3666 GCA_964402245.1 uncultured Saprospiraceae bacterium
GGCGTAAGAATCACATAATTCAAGAGTCGACTTAAAATACTACTAATACCATAAATGGCCGTTTCTCCTGCTAATTTCCGAATGGACATTGTTCGTTTTTAGGGTAATATATTGAACGCAGAGGTGCAAAGATGCAGAGAATAATTGTTACTCTGCATCTTCGTACCTCTCAGTCATTAATAACGCTGTCGTTATTTTTGAAATCCATCTTTATCAATTCCTATTCCTATTCACTGTCATTTTTATTAAGTAGCTACCAAGCCAACCTAAGGAAGCAAATAAGGCAAGACCACTGCATAAAAGCAATAATATAAATTTCAGATTGGCTAATTTCGACCCACGAACGACCACACTGTCTTCTAAATTAGGGAAGCTGCTCAATAATTGAAGCGTCGTGAAATTTTCAAAATAATCAACTATCATTAATAGTAAACAAATACCAAAAACAAACCCAATTCCTCCTGGTTTAGGTCCAAATATTTTTTTTAATAAAAAAGTAATTAACAACATCAGAAACGGTCCATATACTAATGGATAAATCATATCCACTACACTAGTCATAAAACGATGTATCTCTCGCCCTTCGGCTTTTATTTTTGTAAATAATTCCATTACTTGTGCCTTCGTGTATATTGGGTACTTATCCAATATCTGAACTTTTTCACCAGCAATGATACTTAATTGGTTTTCATACCTTGGAAATAGAAAAGCAAAAATGATGTTTAATAAAAAAAATGGAAGAATTACCTTGGGCACTGCCCATTTTAATAAAAATTGCGTCATAATGATGTTGAATTAAATCTTGAAAGTATCCAATCATGCCGAAAATAAGCACAAAATATAATTTATGAAAAAAATACTGCTATTACTTTTAATTGCTCAAAGTCTCTGGGCACAAAATGATCAAACGCTCACAGAGCAAACCGTTCAAACAGCTACTATAAAAGGACATATTTATTTTTTAGCTTCTGATGAATTAAGGGGAAGAAATACGCCCTCTCCAGAATTAAATATTGCTGCTAAATATTTATCTACCTCTTTAATGCGATATGGTGTGCAGCCTATCCCTTCTTTAGACGGGTATTTTCAAAAAGTACCACTAAGTAACCCTCCTGAGTCGGGCAGTTTCTCACTGGAAGAAGAAAATTTGCTACTTAATGAAGATTTTATAACTGTAAATGGGCAAGATACTAACCTAGAGGCAGACTTAGTTTTTATTGGACAAGGTACTGACGCAGATTTCGAGAATAATAATTTAAAAGGAAAAATAGCTGTAACATGGGCAGGTGTAGAAGGAGAGTCGGATCCTCAAAAGTGGTTTATACTCGGTGGTGACAAACGGAAAAGAGCTGAAGAAAGCGGAGCGGTAGGTTTAGTTGAATTATATAATTCTCAAAGAATTCCATGGCATTTTTTAGTTAGACGAATGGGGCGTTCTCAGTTAATGATGGAAGAAATAACAACTACTTTACCACATATTTGGTTAAATGCATCTAAGACAGAAGTTGTGAAAAAACTAAAAGCAGCAACTAATGTAAAAGGTAAACTTCACTTAAAAATGCCTGTGAATACCAATCCACCAACTTATAATGTAGTGGGGATGGTAGAAGGAACTGATCCTGTTTTAAAAGAGGAATACATTATTTACTCTGCTCATTACGATCATGTAGGAATTGGGAGAGCTAATGAAGAAGGGGATACTATTTATAATGGCGCACGGGACAATGCGGTTGGGACAGTTACAGTTTTATCTGCGGCGGAAAATATTGCTAAATATCCAACCAAAAGATCAGCCATATTTGTATTTTTCACAGGAGAAGAAAAAGGATTATTAGGAAGTAATTGGTATGCCAATCATCCCATTATTCCTTTAGAAAAAGTAGTCTACTGTTTTAATAGTGATAATGGAGGTTATAATGATACCAGCATCGCCACTATTGTGGGTCTAACTAGAACTACAGCTCAAGAACATATAGAAAAAGCCTGCTCAGCTTTCGGAATTACAGCCATTGAAGATCCTGCAAAAGAGCAGGGATTGTTTGATCGTTCAGATAATGTAAACTTTGCCAAAAAAGGAGTACCCGCTCCTACCTTTAGTATGGGATTCACTGCCTTTGATGAGGAAATTGGTAAATATTATCACCAGCCAGGAGATCATGCAGATAATCTAGACTATGATTATTTAACCAAATTTTTTAATGCCTATGTTTACTCTTGTCGATTGATTGCAAATGATAAGGAAACACCGTTCTGGAGAGCAGGTGATAAATATTATCCTATAGGGAAACAATTGTATCCCAATAGGTAAAATAATTGTTAACTTTGCCACCCCTTAACCATAATAAATGAAGATAGCTTCTGGTAATCGATAAGCAATAGCTTTAGTATAGTTTTTTAGAGGGAGCAAATTAGTTTTGTTTTTTTACAAAAAACAAAACTAATTTACTCCCTCTAAAGAAATATTAAACATACTTGTTGCCGAGTCTCAAGATAAAAAACCATTATTTTAACTAACCTACTTACATTCTATTCATAACAAAAAAATCAACACTCCAAATGTTGGACGTAAAACTGTTTTCTGGCACGAACTCTCAATACCTATCAGATAAAATTGCTGATTATTATGGTACACCTCTAGGATCAATAGACCTTCAGCGATTTAGCGATGGCGAAATGCAGCCCATCATTCAGGAATCAGTTAGAGGAGCATATGTTTTTTTTATACAATCTACCTTTGCACCATCCGATAATTTAATGGAATTGCTTTTATTGATTGATGCCGCTAAGCGAGCTTCTGCAGGGTATATTACTGTCGTTGTTCCATTTTTTGGATATGCAAGACAAGATCGAAAAGACAAACCTAGGGTTCCAATTTCTGCTAAATTAATAGCTAATCTTTTAGAGGCAGCAGGAGCTAATAGAGTCATGACGATGGACTTACATGCGCCTCAAATTCAAGGCTTTTTTGATATTCCTGTAGATCATTTAAAGAGTGAAGCAATCTTTATTCCGCATATAGAAAATCATATTGATCTAAGCAATGTCACTTTTGCTGCACCAGATGTTGGTGGCGTAAAGAGGGCAAGAACGTACTCTAAATATTTTCATAGGAACTTAGTTATCTGTGATAAGTATCGAAAGAAAGCGAATGAAATTGCAGAAATGACTGTTATCGGAGATGTAGAAGGAGCAGATGTTATTATGGTGGATGATATCGTAGATACGGCAGGTACACTTAGCAGAGCTGCGGATATTATTATGGAAAAAGGAGCAAAAAGTGTTCGGGCTTTGTGTACACATCCTGTACTTTCAGGAAAGGCGTATGATAATATCGAAAATTCAAGTATTACAGAATTGATTGTTTGTGATACCATCCCTTTAAAAAAGCCGTCCTCAAAAATAAAAGTACTTTCAACGGCTAAATTGTTTGCGAGAGCTATTAGAAATACACATGAGCATCGTTCTATTTCTGCGCTGTTTGTAGATGGGTAGTCAAGGTTGGGGCATAACTGAACGCAGAGACCCAAAGTTAGACGTGTTCTGCGCTAACTTTTTTATGATAGGTTATGACTTTTTTAAGACCTAGATGTTGTTTAAGAATGTATTCTGTAATTAATGCGAATAACGGGCTAAATTTAGATGGATATTGATTATCAGCTAGTTAGA
>CAYOBX010000588.1:0-3665 GCA_964402245.1 uncultured Saprospiraceae bacterium
AGAGTGGTTTGTATTTATTGGAATATCGAACGGCTGGTCTTTGGAAAACTACTAAGTTTATTAAGAGATAGAGATACTGTATGAATATAATAGTTAATAGTTGAACACGGAGGCACGGAGGCCACAGAGATTGATTTACTCTGTGTGCTCCGTGCCTCTGTATTCATTAATTAAGCTTATAGCTTTATTAATTTAGCATAATATGCTTTCCCTTCCAAGTTGATTTTTAAATAATAGACACCTGTATTAAAATGTTGAATATTCGCTATAGTAGAGGACTCTAAAGGAGTATTTGGCAACAAGGTTCTACCAGTCAAATCCATTATAGAATAAGTGGCATCTGACTCCCCATTCCAATCTAGATATAAATTAGAAGCAACAGGATTTGGATAATAATTCAAAGAAACTAAAGCAGAAATATTGATGGTGGGAGTCGTACTATTATTACAAGCAGTATCCTCTGTTGATAAAATGGATAAATTTAAAACTCGAATAGAATCACATCCATTTTGTCCGATAAAATTATTGGTATAACTACCCGCATTCGTAAAGCCTTCAAAATCTTCGCCTTCGCAAATAGCAGTAGTGATCACTGTTTCTGATCTTGGGTTTACTCGAAGTCTAAGTTCTCTAATAGAATCACAACCCGACACAGATTGGAATAAGTTTAAAAAATTACCTGTTCTATCAAAACCCTCATAGGCCTCTCCTTCACAAATAGTCACATCTATGATTGTCTCGATTTTACTATCAACAGAAAGTCGAAGTGTTCTGATAGAATCACATCCAGAATTGGCAGTAAATAAGTTAGTATAGGTTCCACTAGTTGTAAAACCCTCAAAATTTTCCCCTTCACAAATGGCCGTCTCTATGATAGTTTCTATACTTGAAGCGACAGTAAGATTTAAAACTCGGATAGAATCACATCCATTTTCTGCAACAAAAACATCTCGAAATTGGCCAGTGCTGGTATATCCTTCAACTACTTCCCCTTCACAAATATTTTGTGTGATAGTATTTTCAAAAGCTGGCTGTACGGTTAAATTTAAAATACTTACAGAATCACAACCTGATGCAGTTACAAAAGTATTTCTATACTGCCCACTTTCTGTATAGCCATTAAAAGATTCTCCTGCGCAAATAGACATAGCTGTCAATTCTTCAAAATTAGAGGCGATACTAAGAACAATGGTATGGGTAGAATCACAACCATTTATATTGGTAAAAGAGTCTGTATAGACTCCTGCTTGGGTTCGTCCACCGAAATTAGCTCCTTCACAGATACTAACTTCCTCACTAGTTGATATAGCTTGCGGATAAAACGATACTTGTACGGTATGTAAAGAATCACAACCAGTAGAACTAATATAATTAAAGATAGAAGTACCTTCTTCTCGAATGGAATTCCCCCCTTCAATCCACACATCTCCCGAACATATTTGCACACTAGAAAAACCTGTTATTTGATCCGCAACGCTTACATTATACGTAATGAGACTATCACAACCAGACGAAGTAGTTAAGGTATTAGTATATACTCCAGAAGAACAATAGTCAATACCTCCGATAGTAATACAACTTCCCGCACAAATGGTCTGATCTACCTGTTGTTGAATATTTGGTGAAACGCTTAAATGCAAGGTTCGAATTGAGTCACAACCACTAACTACACTTTGAAAGGTGTCTGTATAAGTTCCTGCTTGTACACGCCCGCCATAATTCTCTCCTTCACAGATACGAAGCTCAATCGTACTTTCTATAGTTGTTGCAATACTCAAATTTAAGATTCTAGTAGAATCACAGCCTTCCCCATCTTGGAAGGTATCTGTATATTGACCACTTTGCGTATAGCCTTCAAAAGAAGCCCCATTACAAATTTGTTGAGAAACCTGTGTAGTGGTTGCACTACATCCTAAAACAGTAATAGCTCCCGAAACAAGTACTGCATCTTCTGCCCCATTTAATCCTATAAATTCTGGATGCAAAGGCGTCTGAGTACCCCTATCAAATATAAGCGCACTCCTGCCTGGTCGTTTAGGTGTAAAGCAGAGTGTAAATACAGCGGAACTATCAGGTAAGGCAACAGGGGCAGTAATATTTTCATTAATCCAGGCCACTCTAAACATGCCATCGAATTCTTGATAAGAAGACTGTAAGAAGAAAGGAATATTTGGCTTTTCTACTCTTGAAAAACCTACTATATCTTCGTCCCAAGAAATAGTAAATTGGAAACCGATGAGATCAAAATTACAAGTCATCACTTCCACACACATCTCCTCTCCCATTTTGGCGGATTCTGTGCCGATAATAAAACTTAATTGATCTGGATTAGCAGGGTTTGCTAAAAGAATAGTAGAAAAAAAACAAAAAATAGCGCTAGCCAGAAAAAAGCGTCCTTTCTGAAGAATAGTCATACCTAGGATGTTTTTAAATAGGGTATCAAGCCTAATGAATAAGAAGTAAAAAACAGCCTTTATTTTGTTTATACATTCATTTTTAAATTATATAAAATATACGAAAGAAAAGTTAAATAGTTATTAAAAAGTAAAGAATTAGGGAGTTCAGTTGTACAGATTTTGGCTAATACCCGTCAAAATTGTATTAAGTATATCTCTCTCAAAAGCTAGTTTAGTCAGCAATAAGCATTTTTAACAAGTTGATTTAAATTATAACAAACTGATTTACAATGTATTATCAATTAACACACAGTTAATTAGTTGGTACAAATAATGTTTTTTCTTCCTTTTTATCTCTTGGAAAAAAATGATTTTTGCATAGTTCTAATTTGAACTGCAATAGACTTGCTACCCTTTGAATAATACTTATATAAAATTTGGATTTTTTCAGATGAGCGTAATTTTAAAGAGTAACAAGTCTAATATAATTCCTGCACAATAAAGACTGTTTTACCTGATTGTATCACCTTTTATAACTTATTAGTAATGCATCCATTTAAGTGGGTTTTATCCATTGTTTTATCCTTTCTATTCTTGCTTCCTTTACAAGCAGCAGATTTCACTATTTCTGGTAAGGTTCGATTATTCACAGGAAATGTTCCTTCCCCTTTTACTAAAGTAGACATCAGTGATGAAGCTGGCATTTATACTGCTTCCGTTTTTACTAACTTTAGCGGTAATTATAAGGTAAGTTTTGACCTTCCTGAAAATACTCCTACCAATTTCACAGTACAGATAAAAGATATTTGTACCAATCAAATTATTTCAAAATCTACTACCAATGCTACTACGGAAGCTACTGTAGATTTTGTGATGTGTGATGTATTAGGGGAGGAAGAAGAAAACACAGAAGAAGAGACGGCGGAGGTAGATGATATTTTGGATGTTTTAGATAGTCTAGGTGTAAATGGAACAGATGATATTGAAGATATTTTCGATAGTATTGATGGCATTGAAGATATTGATGACATTATTGGCCTGCTTGACAGCCTTGGTTTAGACATTGATGGTATTGATGAAATCACAGATATTTTAGATGGTATCGACGGTGGGGGAATTGAAGATATTGATGACATTATTGGCCTGCTTGATAGCCTTGGTTTAGACATTGATGGCATTGATCAAATCACAGATATTTTAGATGGTATCGACGGTGGAGGAATTGAAGATATTGATGACATTATCGGCTTGCTTGATAGCCTTGGTTTA
>CAYOBX010000589.1:0-3658 GCA_964402245.1 uncultured Saprospiraceae bacterium
CCTTATTAGCTTTATTGTTGATTATTTCCTTCATTTCAACTTTATTACCGATTGTTTTATATACAGGGGCTATTAACATCGAAAGTATTTTTGAAATATCTGTGCTACTAGATGTTAGCAAAACACAAGGTTTATGGATAACGGTTTTGATAGTAGGCACCATTGGAGCCATCTATGCCATTTTTGGGGGCTTAAAGATGGTCGCTTATACAGATACGATTAATGGATATGGTTTATTGCTTGCAGGTTTAGCCATTCCTTTTCTCGCTTTATGGGATATTGGAGATGGGAATATTATAACAGGTTTGACCAAAGTGTATGAAAATGCACCGTCTAAATTTGATGTCATTAGTGATGAGGTATCCGTTGGACCAGGAGCAAGAGATTCCATTCTTCCTTTTGAAGTACTATTTACAGGGCTAATTATTAATCAACTCTATTTCTGGTGTATGAACCAGACAATGATGCAACGAGTCTTTGGGGCAGTTAATTTGGTAGAGGCACAAAAAGGATTGTTGTATACAGGCGTATTAAAATTACTTATTCCCTTAGTGATTGTTTTACCGGGGATCATTGGTTATTACTATTTTGGGGATAGCCTTTACACGGAACAAGATACCGTTTATCCTTTATTGGTTAAAAAAGTATTGCCACTTTGGATGACTGGTTTTTTTGTAGCAGTAGTGATGGGGGCGGTTTTAAGTACCTTTAATAGTGCTTTAAATAGTGCAGCGACCATCTTTAGTTTGGATCTTTATCAGAAGTATATTAATAAGAATACACCAGAAAAAAAATTGGTACTAATAGGGAAAACAACCTCTGCTGTTTTAGCTGTTTTTGCAATTGGTATAGCGCCATTAGTCGCTAATGCTCCTGCTGGTTTATACCAGTTATTGCAGCAATTAAATGGTATCTTTTTTATTCCTATGGGTTCCGTTATCATAGCAGGATTCTTTTTTCCAAAGGTTTCGGCCACTGGGGCAAAGGCAGGCTTGTTTTTTGGTTTGGCCTTTTACATTTTAATGTATTTTATCTTAGAAGTTGACTTACATTTTGTACATATATGGGGGATCGAATTTGTATTGAATATTATCGTTATGCACTTAGTATCTATGGCAATTCCACGCACCAATAATTTTGTAATGAAAGATGTTGGCGCAGTTGATTTAACCCCTTGGAAATACGCTAAACATCTAAGCATAATCCTAACGGTTGCAATTATTAGTATTTACATTTTTCTTGGAAAAAATGGATAAATCTATCTATAGAAGTTGTTTGAAAATGTATAACCGATGGGTGGAAGTACTTATACTACGGACAGGATAGATTGCCCAACTTATTATTTCGTCGTTACTAAATCTTGAAGATTTTGTAAGTCTGTCGGGATTGAACTTACAAAGTCTTCGAAACTTGAGTCCACTCCGAAAAGTAGATTCGAGCGAAATCTGCAAGTTTTTCAAAAACTGGCAGATCTATAACTCTATCATAATCAAATTGCTATAAATCTATATTTACAGTAATTGATTTAAGTTTACAGCAAAAAAAACTTTTCGGAGTAGACTCAAACTTGGGAAGTTTCATTTTCGGTAATTTATCCTGTTTCGAGTATATCAAAAATATTGACCAAAACCAATAACAATTCCACGGTTATGGATACTTCGAATATCTATGCCATAGTCTACTCTGAAAACAGCTTTATGAATCTTTTTATAAATCACTCGTAACCCACCCCCTAAAAACTGTTTGAATTGAGTTGGATTAAATATGGATTCTATACTTTTGCCAGGGGTACGCCAAGCTCCGATATCTAAAAAAGTAATTGTTTGAATACCCCATTTTTTAGATTCACGTAGGGTAGAACGATATTCTATATTACTAATAAATTGAGCGGTTCCTCTAGCTATTCGATTGCCAGCCCCTCTTAGATTGATATGGCTGTCTACCACATAGGGCGCAAAAGGACTGTTATTATTGGTGGCAATTCCTATTTGAAAACGGAGGGCTAAATTCTTTTTAGGACTAATTCTAGAAAAATATTTTCCAGAAAGCTGTAAACTATGGAACCACGACTTATCTGAGGTATTATAGACATTTTGTAAGGCAATTTTCCAATATAATCCTTTAAGATAAAAGAAGTGGTAATCTAAGAAATCACTAGTAAATTCTACTTTTGATAAATATTTTGGTTCGATTAGTGAGGCTGGACCAACAGAGATTTTTGAAATTTGAGTATTACTTTTTTCATATTGTTCTATAAAGTAAGTACCTCCAAATTCTAACTGATGTCTAAATCCAAATTGTTTAATAACTGTTAATCCAATCTCATGATTGGTATAATCATAGTTGGTAGTCCCTTCTTTAAAAAATAAAGGTTCTAAGGATGCTGATTTATTGAGGGTAGCCGAGAGGCCCCAATCTGTTCCCTTAATTCTGGAGGCCCTATAATAAACTTGTCCACCATGTCGCCTGTCCCTATTTTCATATACTGCACTTAGAAAAGATCCATTTCCTTGCCAATTAAAATCAAAGAATCCTAATTGAAGCCATATATTATTTTTAACACCACCGAAATTAAGGAATGGTAATAAGGTTCTAATCTCTTCAATATGAAAAATAACTTCTACTGATTGATTAGTAGTAACAAGGGCATAAGTAGCATTTCCAATACTTGGAATATTTTTTAACCGCTGTATATCTTTCAGCAATAAGCTATCGGAAGGATAAGCACCAACTTTAGATTCAATAAATTGATTTAAATAACTTTCTTTATTTTTTTCTATCCCTTGAAAAGAAATAGAGTCGATTATTTTATTAGCATTGTTTTGCGCTAGTAAACCCATTAAACAACTAATGTTAATCAGCCAACAAACTAAAATGGCCTTACTAGGCATATTAAAAATCATTACTTTTCCAGTTATTGATTTAGTACTGTATAGTTTTTAGAGGGAGCAATTTTTTTTATTTTTTTATAAAAAAATTGCTCCCTCTAAAGAATAATATTAAACATACTTGTTGCCGATTATTAAGCCAGAACTACTATAATTTACTTACGAATCTCTTGTAAGACTAATTAATAAACCGCTTTATTCCCTTTTACCCACTTACCCCAATCTTTATCAAAACCATGTACCTTATCTGTTTGTTGTCCATCTTTATCTTCCAGCGTATTTCCTTCGTTGACCCATTTAAAAATACTTCCCTTGAGATTGCTTACATCGGAAAATCCTGCTTTTTGTAGTTTTTCTCCGATTCTTTCACTTCTATAGCCAACGGAACAATAAGTGACGATTTTAGCATCTTTAGCCAATTCTTTGACTCTATTTAGTTTGAAATTATTATAACCTACCCAGATTGCACCAGGTATATGACTGATCTCATATTCTTTTTTCTCTCTGGTGTCCAATAAAATAACCTCCTCTTTCATCGTTTTTAAGGCAGCTACTTCTATATCCTTAGTATCTCCTTGTGCCATTTCTGTTGCCATCTCCTCAAATTCGATTTCGGTAAATTGTCCTGCTAATTTGGGGGAAGTATAGCATTGAGTGAATACGATAAGAACTAATAATTGAAAGAATTTATGCTTTTTCATATATAATGATTAGGTTTATTACTTGGCTTTCGCTAAAATCAAAATGAGAAAAATGAATCTAGCTTATAC
>CAYOBX010000590.1:0-3653 GCA_964402245.1 uncultured Saprospiraceae bacterium
TCTAAAAATTATTCAAATGCTAAAGAAACCATTTGAGCCACCACGGCAGGCTTCTCTACACCTTCAATTTCCATCACCACATTCCAAGTAGTTTTTATTCCATTTTCACCATAGTCTTCCACATTTCCAACTGTACATTTAGCTCTTAATCGGCTACCCGCAGGCACAGGATGAGGGAATCGCAATTTATTCATCCCATAATTGACACCCATTTTCGCACTCTTTAGGGATAAAGACTTGGCAATAAATTCAGGGAGCAAAGATGCTGATAAGAATCCATGAGCAATAGGCCCTCCGAAAGGGGATTCTTTTTTGGCTCTTTCTACATCTATGTGTATCCATTGAAAATCAAGCGTAGCTTTGGCAAAATCATTAATCATTTCTTGTGTGACAGTGATCCAGTCAGTAGCTGGTAGTTCCTGTCCAACCATAGTTTTGAAGGTAGCGAAATCTTTAACTTCCATATTTTAGAGGGTTTAGGAATGCAATTAAAATTAAAATACGTTGACAACTAGCGATTTTTAGTGTAAAGTATACACGTAATAAATTAATGAAAGAAAAACCACGAATTCACTAATTTTAGCTTAGTTCACTCCTAGAAATTCGTGAATTCGTGGTTAATTTTCAACACTTAATTAGACGTGAACTTCTTACACTAGAGAGAGAGCTGATTACTTATATTATTATATTACATTATTATAGCGAAAATTCGCTTTGCGAAATTAAGGATATTTAGGTCATTTATATAAGATGCTACCATTTTTTTTAAGACATTTATGAAATGAAAGCACCAGAGAATTATTTAGATCAAGAATTTCATATTACTAAAGACTTTAAACGGTTCAATCAAAAAAATGATATTTTCAATAGAGCCATGTGGGATGATACGATTGATCCAAAGAAATTCTTTATAAGTTATGATATAGCGAATTATGCACCTAAGAAATCAAAGGGCTTTGATCATTGGGATTTTGCTATGCGTAATGCAAGTTGGCATATGACGGATGTGGTTGGAGAAATGAAATTTGAAAAAGAGGGTAGGGTGGAAGGATTTACGGATTATTATTCTATTCAAACCTCTGGCCCACCTAGTAAAGCTGTTTTGCCTTCATTAGATGAAACGACTAGACGTATAAAAAAAGCAGCTACTACTTTGGGTGCTGGCATGGTCGGTATTTGTCGGTTGGATGAGCGATGGGTCTATACCCATAATTATAGTCGAAAGGATCAATCTAATCCTAAATTAGATTTACCTGCTTCTTTAAAGTATGCGATTGTGCTGATTTTACCAATGGATTATAAATTGAGTAAGACGATCCCTTCTGCATTAGGTGGATCTACCACAGGAATTGGCTATGCGAATAGTTTGAACACAGCTAATTCATTAGCACAATTTATCACAAATTTAGGGTATGAAGCCATTGCTTCATTGAATGATACTGCATTGAATATTCCAATGGCTATCGAAGCAGGCTTAGGGGAGTATGGTCGAAATGGATTATTGATTACCCCTAAATATGGACCGAATGTTCGTATTGCCAAAGTGATAACGGATTTGCCATTAGCAATAGATCAACCTATTTCTTTTGGTGTTAAAGAATTTTGTGGTCATTGTAGAAAGTGTTCGGATGGTTGTCCTGTGAAGGCTATCGCAGCAGATGCTCCTCAATCTACTGCTCCCAATTTTTCAAGTCTTTCTCATATTACTAAATGGACGGTAAATGCGGAGCGTTGTTTTAAATTTTGGGTAGGGATGAATTCTGATTGTTCTATTTGTATTCGAGTTTGTCCTTATAATAAGGATTATACTAAATGGTGGAATCGGCTCGGTATAAAATTGGCGAATTCCCCACTTAGGAAATGGATGCTTTGGTTGGATGGGAAGTTGAAGTATGGGGCTCGGCATACGGCTCAGTGGTGGTGGGGGAAGTGAAGAACTATTAGATTCAAACTAAAGTTGTATTGAACGCAGAGGTGCGGAGATGCAGAGTTATACATGTTCCCTGCATCTCTGCATTCAATACAAAAAATAATATCAACTATGAAAATATACATTGCTATTTTGCTACTGTTCAGTCTAGTTTCTTGCAATCAGCAAGCATCTAAATTTGAGCGCAACAAACCCAATATCATCTATATATTAGCCGATGATTTGGGCTATGGAGAATTGGGCGTTTATGGACAAGAAAAAATCGAAACGCCCAACATCGATCAACTTGCAAAAGAGGGGATGATTTTCACCCAGCACTATACGGCTGCCCCAGTATGTGCCCCTGCTAGAAATATGCTATTGACAGGTAAACACTCTGGACATTCCTATGTGCGGGGAAATGATGAAGATGGGACTAGAGGTAATGTTTGGGATTTCCAAGCGATGCTAGACGACCCTAAATTGGAAGGACAACGGCCTATCCCGGATTCTATTATCACACTGGGAGAGGTATTGCAAACTGCTGGTTATACTACGGCTTGTGTAGGTAAATGGGGCTTGGGCGCACCTGAGTCAGAAGGGGTGCCCAATGCACAAGGCTTTGATTATTTTTATGGGTATAACTGCCAAAGACAGGCACATAATTTATTCCCTACGCATTTATGGGAAAATGATAAACGAGTTTATTTAGAGAATGAATTCCTAGCACCTCATGTCCAAAGAGCACCGGCTGAAGGAGAAACGGAGGATGAATTCTTTGAAACTTTTCATCAAAAAGAATACGCACCCACAGCTATTCATAATGCGGCGAAGAAATTTATAGAGAGCCATACAACTAAGCCTTTTTTCTTATACTATGCCTCTCCTCTGCCGCACGTTCCCTTACAAGCACCAAAGCGTTGGGTAAAACATTATCAAAAGAAATTTGGCCCAGAGGAAGCTTATGTGGGCAAGAGTTATTTTCCTAATCAAACTCCAAGAGCGACTTATGCGGCGATGATTTCTTACTTAGATGAACAGGTGGGGGATTTGGTAAAGCAATTAAAAGAGGTAGGTCTATATGAGAATACCCTTATCCTATTTACTAGCGATAATGGGCCTACTTATGCAGGCGGGGCAGATACGCCTTATTTTGACAGTGCCCAACCATTTTCTACTGTTCGAGGTAGAGGAAAGGGTTATTTATATGAAGGAGGTATTCGAGTTCCAATGATTGCTCATTGGCCCAAACATATTTCAGCTAGTAGTCGGTCCGATCATCCTTCCGCTTTTTATGACGTAATGCCTACGCTATGTGAGTTGACCAATACTTCAGCGCCTCCCAATGATGGTATTAGTTTCCTACCTACCTTATTGTCAAAAGAACAGGCAAAACATCCTTATTTATATTGGGAATTTCCTGAATATAATGGACAACAAGCGGTTCGTTGGAATAACTGGAAAGGGATTCGGCAAAATATGCATGATGGGAATTTGGTCATGGAGTTATATGACTTATCTAAGGATTCAATAGAACAAAATAATCTTGCAGCTGACCGTCCAGATATAGTAGAAAAGATGGAAGCTATTATGAGGGAGGAGCATGTACCGTCTCCTTTTGAACGGTTTCAATTTACGGCGCTTGGCGATGGAAAATAATATTTTAACCCTAATAATTCATTTTTAAACAACTTAGTAACGACGAAATAATAAGTTGGGCAATCTGGTTCTAATTATTTTTCAG
>CAYOBX010000591.1:0-3635 GCA_964402245.1 uncultured Saprospiraceae bacterium
ACGGCTATGGTTACAAACTTCGACTATCGACACTACTTTTAGTTATATGGATAATAGAAAAAGGCTTTTAGTTGTGCAACTAAAAGCCTTTCTTAGCATGTATTTACTACAAGCTATATATATGATGGTATGAAAGATTATTATTTTCTAACTAACATACGATCTATATCATTGGTAAATTCTTTAACAGACTTTCTATATCCCGTTTGTCCTAAGCCTTCGATATTAAAATTACCATTTTCTGCATCTTTATCTAAATTAAACACCCATACCGTTGGGAAGCCACGTACTTTGAATGCTTGTTGCAATTGTGCATTTTGGTTTCTAATGTCTGCTGGTAATGTTTTTCTTCTAGGATAATCTAATTCTAATAAAATTACATTGTCATTCGCCCACTTTTTAAAATCCTCCTTAACAAAGACTGAAGCAGATAATCTTTTACACCATCCACACCAATCACTCCCTGTAAAATTAGCTAAGATCGGTTTACCTGTTTTTTTAGATTCTGCATAGGCTTCATCTATTTTAACATACCAGCCTTCGTTTTCTGCCTTATAGTCTGCCGTTTGAGCATATCCTTGTAAGGTAAACATCAATAGGAGGCTAAAAAATACGATATTCTTCATGTTTATATAAATTATTCTTTTTCTTGTTTTCTAAATAAAATACAGGCAATAACTGTACGAGAAACGATTCGGAATCAAGTATATTGCTTTTTTCTTAAAGTTGAAAGGTTCTTATGATAATCTTAAGTTTTTTTGCCTACTTTTAATTTGTAGATAACAATTCGACTAATAAGTAATTTATTTTTGTTTCTTCTTTAAAATCTGCCTATATTAGACTTGTTGGCCTCTAATCAATACTCCTTTGAAAATGTCTTTTTCCGCTATTTTGCCTTAAAAAATGAGTCTGTAGCTCGGCTATGCACTAATTTTTTAAGACAAACTATCGAAAAAATCTAAATTTCATAGAAGCACTTCTTAAAGGGTAACAAGTCTATTGAAAATTTTATAGTGACTTTCGATAAATTGATAGTCATAATGAAACTGGATTCGTTATATTCAATCCATTCCTTTCTAATCTCCTCTTTTTTAGAAAATCCTTATTCAAAATTACAAAACATAATCTCCCAACTCCCTAGCAATTTCAATATTATTCTAAACATTAACGAGAATCAAATGCTCAATACAAAAGTTGTATTAACAGGAAGTTACGGCGTTGGTAAAACCTCTTTATTTAATCAATTTCTTAGTGAAAAATTTAGTGATCGCTACCTTACAACTATTGGCGTAAAGGTAGATAAGAAAGTAATTCAGGTAAATGGACATAGTATTTCTATCATATTATGGGATATAGCTGGTGAGCGAAATCAGGATAAAGTACCCAACTCTTATTTTTTTGGAGCTAAGACGATCATCTTTGTAATAGATTTGACAAGACCTTCTACTTATATTAATTTAAAGAAGAATTTAGAATATCTGCAATCCATAATTCCAGAGGTGCAGCTTAAAGTGGTTGCCAACAAAAAGGATCTTATAAAAGAGCAAGAACTCCAAAAGGTGATTCAAAGTATTGACTACCCTGTTGATTTAGTAACTAGTGCTAAAACTGGTGAAAATGTAGAAGAATTATTTAGGACTATTGGATTAGAAGCTTTATCTCAAGTATAAGTATTTTATCAGCAATAAATTCGACGATTCATTTCTATATGTTTCCCATCCGCTGGCGGTTCTATTCATTAAAAAAGATTCCATGAATCTTTTTTGCTGCGCAACCACTGCGTTCATCTTTAGAGGCAGGGATTTGTTAGGCTTTTTTGAAAAAAGCCTAACAAATCCCTGCCTCTAAATTTCAACACGTTCCTTATCTTCTTTGCGCCGCCATCCATTCCATCAATGTAACTGCCCTTCCATTAAGTAAAACAGGTTGTTTATCATAGTCTAATGTACAAAGATTAGCATGCGAATAGATCCATGAAAGATGTCCTAAGTAATGGTAGTTATCGCCTCCAAAAAAACCAGTAATATCTACAACATGGTCATAATAGGAAAAGTGAACATTCTTAGCTCCTGCCGCTATCAATCTATTATAAACTGGAACAACTGTATCTTCAGGTTTTGTAACAGGATCATCTTTTGAATGGATAAACCAAATAGGCATATCTTTAATGCTTTCTATTTGTTCATCGGTAATATATTGAGCGTGATAAGCCAATGCACTAGGGAAGGACGCAGCAAAAAAATCAGGATGTTGCAGCATCAATTTTAAACTCATGTATCCACCATTAGAACAGCCCCCCACATAGATTCTATCTTTATCAATGTTTGGATGATTGGCTACATAGTCTTTAATTAAAGCCATCAGTCCTTCATTATAAGTATCATTCACTTCTCCACGAGTATATTCCTTGTTACCATTATCCATCCAGAAAGTAGGTGTTTGAGGTACGAGTACATAGGCACCTCCAAAAAAAGCTTGAATTTCTGGAGCAGCATAGTTAGTTGCCCGATTTGCTAATAAGGGAATCGTCGGATCTGTACCGCCTTCTCCTCCTCCATGTAGCCAAATAATTAAGGGAATTTTTTCTTGGGAAGTAGTTGGGGTATAATCTGCATAGGTCAAACTTATGTTATCATTAAAAACAAAATGTCCCGTTACATCAAATTCATCAACTTGTGGGTGTATTCGATTTTTTTCTGTATTCCAAATCTGATTAGAGTACTTATTTTTAATGGTCATTTCATAATTTACCCATACATTTCCTTTGCATTGTGGAATGTACATCATAGGAGAACTGATTGGTAAACTGGGGGCTACCAAAAGAACCAAAGTTGCATGCTTTCCTTCTTCAACTTTTTCTCCTTTTTCATTAGATAGGTAAGCATATAAAATGGTTCGCTCCCCTTCTGCTTCCGCTGCTGTTAATTCTTTACAGTCTGTATCTTTTTTTACGGTAATTGAAAAGTTATCTTTTTGAATGACGGAGGTTGTAGAATCCAAAGGTAAAATCACCTTGCTAACTGCTGGCCCCCAGTCATAGCCCTCCACAACCATTGTGTAAGGACTTGCTTGAATGTCTTGGGAGCTGGTTTTATCCTTTAACAAGTCTTTGGATTTAACAGACATTTCTTTTTTAGTTGCTGAGGATTCAGGGGTATTACTAATTGGAATTGTTGTCTTGCATGCTATAAATAGAGTAATGATTGTGAATAGTAAAAGGTTTTTCATTTTCTTAGTACTTAGTTTGACTTTAGCCATTAGCTATCAGCTTTTAGCCATTAGCTTCTAATAGGAACGTAACTAGTCCATTATTAATTTACACTTGTTATTTTCCAAGGTCTGTAAAGAAATAAAGCAGTAGGTAACGTGGGCATCTATTTTGAGGCTAATTGCTAAAAGCTAATGGCTAAAGCCGAGCTTAGTAACGAGCCATAAATAAATTCAGAAAAATAAATTTAATCATTTGATAAACAGATAGTTGTATAGGCTTGATTGAAGCCTCGGCAACAAGTATGTTTACTGTTTTCTTTAGAGGGCGCAAATTTGATTTGTTTTTTTATAAAAAAACAAATCAAATTTGCGCCCTCTAAAAAACTATATCATAAGCTACTGCAACTTAGTTGATTCCAATATCG
>CAYOBX010000592.1:0-3588 GCA_964402245.1 uncultured Saprospiraceae bacterium
TTCATTTATAACTATCAAAACAATAGCCAATATTATGAAAAAGATAAAGACTTTTCTCTTTGTTTTCGCCTGTATGTTTTCTCTAAATGTAGGAGCAAATAATGGCACTTCTCCATTAACTGCTGATTTTGTAATGGGTGACCCAGCTATAGAATCAATCAATGCGATCTCCTTTGGTCCTGAAGGCATCTTATTTGTAGGAGATTCCAAAAGTGCCATGATCGCAGCTATTGATACAAAAGATAAGGTGGCTGCGGAGGCGCCTAAGCAGATAAAAATGGCCAAAGTGGACCAACAAGTCGCTGCTTTATTAGGTACGACTGCCGACCAAATCACTATCCAAGATATGGCGGTTAATCCTATTTCAAAAATGATTTACTTGGCAGTGCATCATAGCAATGGAACGCCTGTTTTGTTAAAAACGGATGGAGAAACAATTCTACATGTGCCTTTAAAAAAAGTGAGCCATTCTACCATTGATTTGAGCAACCCAATTGATGCAGAAAAAAAAGATCGCAGAGGAAACAGCATGCGGGTGGCAGCTATTTCGGATTTAAATTATTTTGAAGGCAAAGTAATGGTATCTGGTTTGTCCAATGAAGAATTTGCCTCTACTTTTAGAAGTATTCCTTTTCCTTTTAAGGCAGAACAAATGCATGCTTCTTTAGAAATTTATCATGCAGCGCATGGAAAATATGAAACGCATGCCCCTATCAAAGCTTTTCTACCAATCCAAATTCAAGGCGAAGCTAACTTAATTGCCGCTTATACTTGTACTCCCTTGGTTGTTTTTCCAATGAATCAAATAAAGCCTGGAGCACATACAAAAGGACAAACAGTTGCAGAATTAGGTAATTGGAATGTGCCGCTAGATATTATCCAAATGGAAAAGGATGGAAAGGCTTATTTATTAATGGCCAATTCTTCTAGAGCGGTTATGAAAATTTCAGTCGATGCAGTGGGAGATTTTAAGGAGTCCTTGTCAGAAAAAGTGGCGGAAAGATCTGGTACAGCAGGTATTGATTTTATAAATTTACCATTTGTTAATGTTCAGCAATTAGCTAAATTGTCTGATAGTCAATTTGTGATGTTGCAACGAAAAAATAATGGGGATTTAGATTTGTATACACAAAATAATCGTTGGTTGTAATTACTGTATTTCTTTAGAGGGGGCAATTTTGCTAGGTTTTTTTATAAAAAACCTAGCAAAATTGCCCCCTCTAAAAAAGAATATCAAAGCTCGCAATAAACAAATCTATGTAATGAAGAGATCATTAGATTTATCCATTCCCATCTTTTCGTTGATTATAAGTGTGTTTTTTTCAAGCTTTACACTTCCTGCCCAAACTTTCTCTCTCATAACCAAAGAATCCCATCCGCACTTTGACTGTTTACAGGTAGAAAATCTTCCCAACAATCATCCCGATAAAGAACTACTACAAGTATTTTTATATTCACCGAATTCAGATCATCCAGCAGTCCCTATATTAGGTCAACGAATAGTAGAAGCTGATAAAATATATTTTTGCCCGCTCATACCATTTAGCAAGAATTTGACTTATCAAGCAAGGTTTGACGAATTCCCTTATTTTACTTTTACCCCTTTGCCAGATAATGATTATACACCAACTGTTTTAACTAATGTTTATCCGAGCATTGATCGCTTGCCAGAAAATATTTTAAAAATGTACCTCTACTTTTCTGCGCCTATGAGTGATGGAGATGGCTACCAATATCTGGAAGTATCCGATGAGCATGGAGAAAAAATAGCCTCCCCTTTTTTAGAATTAAGACCCTTATTATGGAATCAAGATCGTACTAGATTGACAGTTTGGTTTGATCCTGGCAGAGTTAAGAGGGAATTGCTTAGACATGAAAAATTAGGCGCGCCATTGGAAAAAGGGAAAAAATATACCTTGTCTATTTCGAAAAATTGGAAAGATGCAAATGGGTATGCTTTAGCCCATGATTTTGTCAAAAAAATGGAAGTGATAGCAGCCGATAGAAGTGCACCGAATCCGAAAGACTGGACAATGAGTGTCCCTAAAATAAATACTAATGACCCATTAATCATTCGCTTTGGAGAAAATCTTGACCATGCTATGGCAGCAAAGTCACTTAGTATACAAACCCAAAAAGGACAGCCTATCGAGGGAGAAATTATTTTACAAAAAGCAGATACTGAATGGTTGTTCATGCCTGTAAATAGTTGGAAATCAAATTTTTATACTATTCAAATAAATGCAGCATTAGAAGATTTAGCGGGCAATAATTTGAATCGTTTGTTTGATAGGGAGGTGGATAAACAAAATAGTACGGAACAGCATTTGCCTTATTATCATTTAGATTTTCTGATAGAAGAATAAGGGGTGAGAAAGTTCAAATACTTCTATTCCCTCCCCAATGTGCCCTCAAAAAACCTAAGCAATTGCCCGAACAAATACCCGCTATATCGGAATCCGAATAACCTCTATTCTTTAATAATAAAGGCAGTTTTTGTAAATCTGAGATCGTATCCATATCCGCAGGAGATTGTTCTTTTCCAAATGCACCATCTAAGTCTGAACCAATACCTACATGTAAGGCATTTCCTGCCAATTGACAAATATGATCGATGTGGTCGATCACTGTTTCTAAAGTTACATTTTCAGATATAGGCGTGGAAATACCTCTTCTCCATCTTGGGGTAAGCATCCACGTATCAAACACAGAACCGATAACTGCCCCTCTTTCTATCAACACTTTAATTTGCTCATCTGAAAATTGACGGTTGTGGGGGACTATACTTCTACAATTACTATGGCTTGCCCATACTGCGCCGTTAAAATGGTTCATTGCCTCCCAGAAACTTTGATCGCACAAATGGGTGGCATCTAATATAATACCTAATTGCTCCATTTCTTTTAGTAGAGCTTTCCCTTTTTGCCCAATTCCTCCTTCTGAGTCGGTACCATAGGCATAGACACCAGGGCCATAATGGGCGGGTCCAATCGCACGTAAACCCTTTTCGTATGCTTTTTCCAAATGATCGAAACTCAAAATAGAATCCGCTCCTTCCAAACTTTGGATCAATCCAATAGGGGTTTCTGAAGGATTGGTTTCCCATGCTTTCAAATGACTATCTAGTTCTTTCTTATTGGTGATAAAACGAATAGCCCCTTCCTCTGCCATCGCTTGATACCAAGCCAACTGGCCTTGCGTTTGCGCCCATGCTTGCGCAGGAGAATTCTAACTTTTACCTGGAAAGCCACTATTCCTTTTGGCGTATCTTGCAATCTGCGTACCTACTACTATTCCAACATTTCCCTTTCTAAGACTTTCAAAATTAACCATACCATTTCCACGATCAGGTTTATCCGTCATGCCCTCTTCCGAGGTTCTAATTTCTGATATGGACCAACGAAGGTCTCTATTCCACTCCATAGCATTCATGGATAAGTCTAGGTGAGCATCAAAGAAGAAATAATTGTTCGATTGAGTCATAGGTAGTGTGTGAAATATTAATATTAAAAAGCTATTAACTGTTAGCACTAAGAAGGGTTTTCTTATAAAAAAGTATTCGCTAAAAATTAGGCTAAAAACGTTAAA
>CAYOBX010000593.1:0-3587 GCA_964402245.1 uncultured Saprospiraceae bacterium
TATTCATTTACTCATTGAGAACTTACAAAGATAGCAGGATAAATAAATTAAGAATGAGCAAATTAGGAAAGGTATTAGTAGCCATGAGTGGTGGAATTGATAGTACAGTCACTGCTATGATGCTGCATGAGCAAGGATACGAAGTAGTTGGCATTACTATGAAAACTTGGGATTATGCTAATTCAGGTGGTAATAAAAAAGAGACGGGATGCTGTAGCTTAGATTCTATTAATGATGCCCGACAGGTGGCCGTTAATATGGGCTTTCATCATTTTATTGTAGATATAAGAGAGGAATTTGGAGATTATGTAATTGATAATTTTGTCGATGAATATATGGCTGGTCGCACCCCTAACCCATGTGTACTATGTAATACACATATTAAATGGAGTGCGCTACTCAAGAGGGCAGATGCACTAGATTGCGAATTTATAGCTACTGGTCATTATGCAACGATTGCAGAACATCAAGGACGTAAATTTGTTAAGAAAGCCAAAGATCAACACAAAGATCAATCTTATGTCTTATGGGGCTTATCTCAAGAATGTTTGAATAGAAGTAAATTTCCTTTAGGTCCCTATACAAAGCCAGAAGTGAGACAAATGGCTTTTGATTGGGGCTATGCCGATTTATCAAAGAAGGCAGAGAGCTATGAAATTTGCTTTGTTCCAGATAATGATTATCGGGGTTTTCTAAAACGAAGAGTAGACGGTTTAGAAGAACGGGTAAATGGAGGTGCTTTCGTGAATACCGCAGGAGAGGAAATTGGAAAACATCAAGGATACCCATTTTATACCATAGGGCAACGTAGAAACCTTGGTATGGCTTTTGGCAAACCTATGTACGTCACAGAAATTAAACCTGAAACAAATACGGTTGTCTTAGGCGATGTAGCGGATTTATTACGTAATGGAATGACCGTTAGAGGTATTAATTCTATGAAATATGAAAACCTTCCTGATGGCTTGGAAGTTACTACTCAAGTACGGTATAATGATAGGGGTACGCTGAGCGTTCTCAAAAATACTGGTAGTCCATCTGAAATAGGAGTGGAGTTTTATGCCAATGTTTCTGGTATTGCGCCTGGCCAATCTGCTGTATTCTTTGAAGGGGATGATGTAGTGGGGGGTGGTTTAATACAAGGTAGTGCTATTAGATAGCTATAAAAAGTCAGAGGTCAGATCGCTACGCTGTTAGCGTGTCAGGTGTCAGATTTATGACGTGGAATACTAGGTTTTGACAGTATAAGTACTACTTAACAATCTGACACTAAATATCAATTTATATAAACTTGTCGAATTTTATCAAATAAATCAAGCATGAAAATAGTCAAAAATAGTATTGCTCCTATCTACAAACTATTAACCATAGGTTGCTTAATTGTTTGTTTACAGGTAGGTAGTATTCAACCTGTACAGGCGCAATGCCCCATGTGTAAAATGACTGCGGAAAGTAATCTCAAAGGAGGAGGTTCTGCTGGAAAAGGATTGAATAGCGGTATACTTTATATGCTACTAACACCTTATTTATTAATTGGGGTAGTTGGATTTGTATGGTATAAGAATCGAAGGAATGAAGAAGATATTGTGGAGGATGAACGTAGTGGTGCGTAGCAAAAAAGATTTGGGGAATCTAGATCTTAGTAAGATCAAAATATACTCGAAACAGGATAAATTACCGAAAATGAAACTTCCCAAATCTTAAAGATTTGGGAAGTTCGATCCTGACAGACTTACAAAATCTTCAAGATTTGGGAAGTCTAATTCAAAAATAAATTCGGTATTTTATCCTGTCCGTAGTATAAGCTCCTCGAAATGCGGCATTTATTCTTTCGCCGTTCCTAAGCTCTAATTTTTCTTCTAGTATCTTTGTTGTATTTTTCATATACGCCATCAATAGCTTCCGCCAATTCCCGATCTTTATTTGTAACAATATTACCAGCATCAGGAGTAGATAAACTAATATCTATTTTATTCCAGAAATTAGTCCACTTAGGATGATGATTTTGTTTTTCTGCGATCATAGCGACTTCCGTCATAAACGCAAAAGCTTCTGCAAAATCTTTAAATACCAATTGCCGTTGCAATTGGTTGTTGTTCTTTTGCCACATAGGATTAATATTTGTTTTTTGTCTTCTGTAAAAATACTTAGACCATTACTAGTTTATTTTAAAAAAAGTTCATGTAAATTGTAATATATAACTTTTCTAATTAAAAGTCCAGTCAAATTTATCTAGATTCACCAAACCTGCCTGCAATAAAGCAATACAATTGGTTACATCTTCTTTATGCACCATTTCAATAGATTGATGAATATGACGGGTTGGAATAGATATAGCTCCAGTGATGGCCCCCTGCTTTCCATATCGCTGTATAGCTGCAGTATCAGTGCCTCCTGCAGGTAGAATCTCTGGCTGCCACTTAATTTTCTTCTTAGTGCCTAATTCTTTTAAATACTTCACCATTCTATAATCACATACGGTAGAACCATCCATTATCTTTATAGCTGCGCCTTTCCCTAAGCTAGTTACACTTTCATGCGGATTAGATCCTGGCACATCGAATGCAATAGTAGTATCTAGTCCAAAACCAAAATCGGGATCGATGAGGTGTGCAGAACTTATTGCTCCTCGAAGTCCTATTTCTTCTTGTACCGTAAATACTCCGTATATATCATAAGGAACTTTTTTCTTTTTCAAGGCACGTAAAACTTCTATTAAAATAAATACAGAAACTCTATTATCTAAAGATTTACTATTCAAACATTCTCCCATTTCAATTAAAGCACGCTCTCTGGTAATAGGATCTCCGACACTCACCAATTTCTCAATATCTTTCTTTCTCATCCCTGTATCTATGAAAAAGTCTTGTGTATGTACAGCCTTTCCTCTTTCTTCTGGCTTCATGATATGAATGGGTTTAGATCCCATTACGCCCATTACATCTTTTTTACCATGAATAATGACTCTCTGAGCGGTTAGTGTTTTTGGATCAAAACCACCTAAAGTGTGGAAACGGACAAACCCATCATCATCTATATGGGTCACTATAAATCCTATTTCATCCATATGTGCGGCGATCATTACCTTTTTCGCAGTTTTTCCTTTTTTTACAGCAATTACATTACCCATTGCATCAATACTCAATTCATCCACTAATGGTCGTACTTCTTTCACCACCATAGCTCGAATTTTTTGTTCAAAACCTGGTGCACCAGGAACTTGGCATAATTTCTTTAAAAGAGATAAATTTTTCATTTAGTTAAGTATTTTTATCAATAGACTTGTTACCCTTTAAGAAATGCTTCTATGAAATGTGGATTTTTTCGATAGTTTGTCTTAAAAAATTAGTGCATAGCCGAGCTACGGACTCATTTTTTAAGGCAAAATAGCGAGAATAAGGCATTTTCAAAAGAGTGTTTCTTAAAGGGTAACAAGTCTAATTCCTATTTTTTGCCGTTACTAAATCGGTAAAAATAAGCCTTTTAGACTTATATATTTAATAGATGCGAATTAAAAGGGATGGCAAGAATTTCAAAATGACTCCCAATAAAATGATACGAATAGTTATTGGCTTGGTTTTTAGAAA
>CAYOBX010000594.1:0-3584 GCA_964402245.1 uncultured Saprospiraceae bacterium
AATAAAAAAATGGAATTAAAAGAATATTTTCAAACTTTAATCGGACAGATAGAAAAAGGAAACCACAATAAAATAGAATTAGAAAAGCCTAGTAAGCCAGAATATTTCAATTGGGTGAAGGATATATTCTATCCACTTAATGTGGAGATAAATGGAAATAATGACGCACTAATTTGGAAATATAAAGAAAACAAAAAGACATTTTCTTTTACTGCGGTTTATGAAAAAAGTAACCAACTAGTTAATTTGCTAAGGCGAAATGGAATAGACAAAGGGAATGTTATTTATACCATGCTTCCATTAATCCCAGAAAATTGGTTCACTTTTTTAGCAAGTGTTACAGGTGGATATATAACCATGCCGACAGCCACCAACTTAGTAGCCAAAGATTTGACTTATCGATTTAATTCTCTTTTTCCAGATGTTATTATAGCTCATAGTGATTATGCAGGTAATATTGATGAGTCAGAAAAATTAGCTGGAAAAAAAATAAAATTAAAAATAATAATTGGAGAAGATAAAGATGGCTGGATTAACTTTGAAGAAATCTTGAAAGAGTCCAAGGTCTGTGAAATCGCACGAACAAAATCTGATGATCCACTACTTTATTTCTTTACATCTGGAACGACGGGTTTGCCCAAAATAGTGGTACATTCTCATTATACTTATCCAGTAGGTCATTTAACTACCCTTTCTTGGTTAGCTTGCAAAAGAGGGGAAGTTCATTATAATATATCCTCTCCAGGGTGGGCTAAATTTGCATGGAGTAGTTTCTTTGCTCCATGGAATACTGGGGCGACTATTCTGGCAAATCAGGTTGATAAATTTGATGCAAAAGAGCAACTATCAACTATGGAGGCGCTTAAAGTCAGTACTTTTTGTGGCTCTCCAACGGTAATAAGAATGCTTATTCAAGAAGATATTAGCCAATATAACTTACAGCTTCGTTCTTGCTGTGCTGCTGGCGAACCGCTGAATCCAGAAGTTATTGATAAGTGGCAGAAAGGAACGGGAGTGGTCATAAGAGATGGATATGGACAAACGGAAACGACTGCTTTAGTAGCCAACTTATTGGGTAATCAATTGAAACCAGGTTCAATGGGTAAAAGCACTTTTTTATACGACATTGGTATTTTTGATGAATCAGGAAAGGAAATGCCACCTCTAGAAGAAGGAGTTATTTGTGTGAAATTAGACGAAAGTAAAAATAATGGATTGTTTCTAGAGTATCTCGATGATAAAGATAGAACGGCTAATTCCTATAAGCATAATCTTTATTACACAGGCGATAAAGCCTATAAAGACGAAGACGGATATATCTGGTTTATCGGAAGAAATGATGATGTGATAAAAGCATCGGCTTATCGGATTGGTCCATTTGAAGTCGAAAGTGTATTAATTGAACATGAAGACATTATAGAGTCAGCAGTGGTTGCTAGTCCGCATGATGTAAGAGGGTATTCCGTGAAGGCATTTGTCCTACTCAGAGAAGGTATTCATCCAACTGAAAAATTGGCGAAAGATATTTTTAATTTCTGTGAAGGCAAGTTAGCTAAATATAAGATTCCAAGAATCATTGAATTTAAAAAAGACTTGCCAAAAACGATCAGTGGAAAAATAAGAAGAATAGAGTTGAGAGCAGAGGAAGCCACTGTAAGAATTAATAAGGGAAAAGGGGAAAATGAATTTTTCCATGATAAATATTAATGGAATTTGTCAAATAATCAATATTAAGAAAAACATTTTCTTATAAGTTTCTGGTACTCGGCAAACAGTAGATTTTAATTGTTTTTTAGAGGGCGCAAATTTGTAATGCTTTTTTGAAAAAAAGCATTACAAATTTGCGCCCTCTAAAGAAATATAAAAAAACATACTTGTTGCCGAGTCTCAAGATAAAGAACCTTAGCCTGACGACTATGATTTGTAACTTGATTTTTTAGGCAATTTTTCTATAAGAAAACCTTTTGTTAAGAAAATAAATGCTGTATGAAATGAAAAACCGTCATATCTTTTGACCTATAAAACAAAAACGAACTTTCTCTCCAGGTTTCAGCTGTGCTAACCGATCTAGATCTTTTGGAGCGACTATCGCTATTCTAGGATACCCACCAGTAGTTTGTGCATCCCGCAGTAACAGAATCGGCTGACCAGCATTACTAATTTGGATCGTACCGAGAACAATCCCTGAAGAAATCACTTCTTGTTTAGATTCAAAATGTAAGTCTGCTCCTAATAAACGATACCCCATTCGATTAGAGTCATTAGCGACCTTATAACTTTGACTGAAAAAATGAGCAATGGTATGGGAGGAGAAGTTGTTGAATTCTGGTCCAGGTAATACGTTTACGACAATAGAGGTAGCATAGTCAGATGGGGTAGGGACCGTTCTTTTTTCAATAAAGGAAGTAGGGGAAATAGTTAATATACTATCTTTGTTTATGAGACTATTAGGTGTTAAGGTAGCAGAAGAGGTAGTAGCTGCACTCGCACTATCTAACCATTTTTGAATAGACCATTTTCCACCGACTGCAAGATAGGCTCTGCAACCGTTTTGTATTTTACCAAACTTTAGAACAGAACCTTTATCAATCGTAACGGTCTCATACATAGGGATGCTAGTACCGCTTACAGTAGGCGATAAGTTTGCTCCAGTGATAGCAATTTGTACAGCTTGATTTATTTGCACAGTAGGTCCTAATAAAGTTATTTCCAATACAGGACTTTCCGTTGCATTACCAACTAACCAATTAGCTAATTGAGCAGCGGTTTGATCCATTGCCCCTCCAACAGGAACGCCAAATGCTTGATGTCCAATTCTGCCTTGGTCTTGAACAGTTGTCCAAAGTCCTGCTTTTAAAAAATGGAGAGTACTAGATTTATGCATAGATACTGGACCAATTAAATTGTTGGGTATTTATATCTTTTGAGATCGTATGAAAATCTCTTTTTGAAATAGCCTGAAATTGTACCTGATCACCCGCTTGAAATAAAAACATTGGGTGCTCAGTAGGCCTAAAAACAGGAATGGGTGTTTGTCCAATAATCTGCCAACCGCCAGGTGCAACCGAAGGGTAGATCCCCGTTTGATACCCTGCTAAGCCCACAGATCTTTCAGGTATGCGCACCCTTGGTGTCTGCCTACGCTGGCATACTAATGCCTCTGGTAACCTTCCCATATAAGCAAAACCAGGCAAGAATCCTAGCATATATACTTGAAATAGAGTAGTCGTATGAAGTTGTATTATCTCTGTTGTACTACATTCTTTTTCTTTAGCAACTAAGGACAAATCTAAACCAAATTCTTCTTCATAACAGACTGGAATATCTAATATCCTTTTCTTTGATGGAGAAGCATTTTCGAGATTTGTAATTTTTATATTTTTAATTAATAAGCATAAAGTATCGTAAGAGACTTCCTGCTGATTATATCCAATAGTCAGAGAGCAATAGGCTGGTATCGTATAAGTAATACCTGGCAGTTGCGCATCTTGTATAGCCTTATTAAAATCAATTACCTGCTCATTAATGTTTTGTTGAATTTTTTGTTCAAAATTAATAAGTATGGCTTCTGCTCCATATTGTTG
>CAYOBX010000595.1:0-3573 GCA_964402245.1 uncultured Saprospiraceae bacterium
TAAACTACAACATCGGATTAATATAATACTTCTCGCCACTAGCCGCTTTAGCATAAGCAGCAATCGTATCAGGCTGTATCGCTTGTTCTAAAGAAATTTCTTTATAGAGGGTACTCTTAAAAGTGGTATGTATTTCATCCGCAATTCGCTGCTTCATTTTAGCAAAACCATCCATTCCGACCTTCTGAATAATGGGTGTGACCAACCAGCCACCTACTCCCCATGCCATACCATATCCTCTATTTAAAGGTGTTGGTTGTTGACTTAAACCACCATAAATGTACACTTGTTTATGGGTAGTTGATCCATATCGGCTATAAGTGGTTGCCTTTTTCAATAAGGCACGTTCCATTGCTTCCAACAAATGATTCACCATATCTCCGCCTCCAATACATTCAAATGCAAGCGTGGCACCCGTAGCAGAAATCGCCTCTACCAAATCCTTTTTAAAGGTAGGTGCACTAGAGTTACAAACATATTCTGCTCCAATTGATTTTAATAAAGTCACTTGTTCTTCTCGTCTCACCACATTGACTAATGGAATACCATCTGTCTTACAAGCTTTAACAAGCATTTGTCCTAAATTAGATGCCGCAGCCGTATTAATCATTGCGGTATGTTTTTCCATTCGCATCGTTTCAATCATTGCCAATACGGTAAAAGGATTGACACAACTTGCAGCAGCTTGTACAGGTGTGGTACCTTCATTCATGACCATTGCGGCGGCAGCGGGAATCACTCTATATTGCGCATAGCTGCTCATTCCAAATAAGGCTACAACCTTACCCACTAATGCCTGTGCATCTTTACCTGCCGCTACTACTACGCCAGATCCTTCATTACCAGCTGGTAGAGAGCTATCCAACCTTCCAGCATAGGCAGGCAAGTATTTTTCAGGAATACGAATAGGGGTTTTAGGATTTGCATTGGTTCCCAAAAAATCACTATTCCCTAGACTTGGAAAGCCTATTAATACAGCTACATCTGAAGGATTCACTGTGGTCGCTTCGATACGGACTACAATTTCATGATCCTTTGGAGTCGGTACTGGAAATTCTTGAATACTCAAGCTTAGGGTGCCGTCTTTTTTGACAAGTGTTCGTAGTTCTTTTCCTGATGTTGGGTTCATTTTTTTGTTCGTTATTGTTTAATAAAAGAAACACGCTCTGCCCCATCTTCATTTAAAAATAACAACTGGTAATAGCCATTATTTAAATGTTGAGTAGGAATGATAGCATTTAAATTTTGTAAATCTACCTGACCGTTTTGTACCAGCTTCCCTTGTACATCAAAAATTTGGTAAGTCATAATTCCTTTTTCAGGCGTTAAGGCTTTTACAAATAGATTTGAATTTACTGGATTTGGATAAATTGCTATATCTGTAGAGGTAACAACTTTTTGAGTAGATACCGTTTGGGATAATTTGAAGACTTTTGTTCCCCTACCAGCAAGAGTTAGTGGGATGCTGAGTCGCTGATTATCAATAGTAACAGGCATAGAAGAAGCATCTGCTAAAAGGTCTATCAGCACTCTATTTCCATTAGCTAAGGAAGCATGTTCCCAAGATAGCTCTATATCTCGAACAACAGAAGTGCCCATGTTATGTAGGACTATTACTTCTTCTCCTTCGTGCTGTCTTAAGAAAGCGAAAACTTTATTTTCATCAGTATTCAAAGCTTCATAGGTGCCTTTTTGTAAAGCTTTTTCTTGGTTCCTTAAATGTATCAATTGTTTGTAGGTATTTAATAAAGAATTAGGATCGCTTGCCTCGTTTTCTACATTAAATTTATTAAAGCCCCCATGAACAGCTCGCCAAGGATTACCGGTGGTAAAGCCAGCGTTTAAGGAATTATCCCACTGCATTGGGCGACGAATATTTTCGTCAGGTTTTACGCCACTCATTCCAATTTCTTCTCCATAATAAAGATAAGGTACGCCTGGTAAAGTTAGATAAAGGGCCGCAGCTAATTTGACTTTAGACTCATCATTACCAAAAGAATTAAGTATTCTATTTTGATCGTGGTTCGCTAGAAAAGTACCGTATTGCAAATGAGGATAAATATTATATACTTTTTGGACCTGATCGTATAAGTTATCTACTTTCCCTTCATTAACAGAATATTGGATATTTCCTGCTAAATCAAATTCAAAACAATAGTCGATCCGATCATCTTTGACATAATTAATAACGGTATTGGTATTGGTCCAAGCCTCCCCTACAGAAAAAGCATCTGATTTTGCAGATTTCACATGTGCCGTAAAATCTTTCCAAAATTGGTAGGTGCTTTGCGTATCTTCTAATTTATTACCTTCTTCAACGATAAACTTTACTGCATCTAAGCGAAAGCCATCTATTCCTACATCCTCCAACCAAAAATCAGCCGCTTTAAAAATTTCTTCTTTTACTCTAGGTTCATCATAATTCAAATCAGGCATCCCATCCCAAAATAAACCATAGAAATAATTTCCATTTCTTTGATGCCATACTTGCTGGCCCCAAGGCCCATTCTGATTAGGTCTGTTATTGGACCATCGGTAAAAGTTTCTGAATTCTGCATCAGGCCCAGTTAAGGCATTTTTAAACCACTCGCTTTGACTAGAATTATGATTGATAACAAAATCTATAATTACTCGAATGCCCCGCTTATGTGCTTCGTCTAAAAATAATTTAAAATCATCCATCCCACCATATAACTCTTTTACGGATTGATAATCAATCACATCATAGCCATGATAACTGCCTGACTCATGTATCGGCATTAGCCAGATACCTGTTATCCCCAAATCATCTGTTGTATTAGGATCGCCATCATTCAAATAATCTAGTTTTTCAATGATGCCTTTGAAATCACCGAACCCATCTCCATCACTATCTTTAAAACTTCTAACAAATATTTCGTAGAAAACTGTTTCATTCCACCAAGGGATATCAGTTGTTTCTCTTGGTAAAACGGTCAAGTAATCTTCTAACACTATGGTATTGGTCTTATCTCCATTTTTCACCGTCAATCGAACCGTATATTCACCTGGTTCATCAAAGCGCACTACCGGATTTTTATCAGTAGAAACATTGGGCACTCCTCCTTCAAAAACCCATTCCCATCCCGTAACGGATCCAGAAGAACGGTCATCGAAACTAATAATACCTTCTTCATAGAACTCTCTTAAACTGGCATTAAAATCTGCGATTAAATCTGCATTAGGGGGAGTTTCATTATTGAACCAATGAAATAAAGTCTCTGGCCCTGATCCAACGGTATGTGTTCGATCATTTCCTACTCCTGGGAATTCTTCTCGTCCATTCCATTCTCCGTTGTATCTAAATTTATAACTGATATTATCTCCTGCACTAAAACCTCCAATAGTTAATTCGTAGAGTCCATCACCGTCATTATCTTGAAACCGACCAGAGCCATTCCAGCCATTAAAAGTGCCCGCTACTTCTACCCATTCCGAATTTTGATTAAATTTTCCTTGTTCGATTTGAAAAGATAAATCCACTTGGAAAGTTATACTTATTTGGGAATAACTTTTTATATTAAAAAATGCTATAAATAAGAAAAAAAATAGTAG
>CAYOBX010000596.1:0-3568 GCA_964402245.1 uncultured Saprospiraceae bacterium
AGACTGGAAAAGAATAGAAGAAGATGCTCAAGTTATTGTTTTGTCGTTACTAAAGATACAAAATGATGATAGAAAACTCAAGTACTTATTTATTTCAACCCTCTTTATTTCAAAAACTGATAAACCGCCAACAAGTTATTATTTCTGCCAGCTATTAAATAGTTCTTGTCTTTAATAGATACAACTTCTAAATCCTTTACATTTCCATCGATGTGTAAACCTGTAGATGGACCAGCAGTATATCCATTTTCTCCATTAGCTAATAATACTAATCCTGAACCACTATCCCATCTTGGTGTTTCCACTTCTGTATTATATATAGTGCCTGCAACGATGGCATCTTCATAACCATCTTTATTTACATCTAGTATAGCTATAGAAAGGATCGGTGCTCTTTGTGCAGTAGCAGGTAAACTCATTTTTTTAAATATACTAGCCCCTTGATTTAATAACAAAATTGATTCAAATGTATTGGCTTCATATGTCACTGCGGAGTCTAGTTTTTCACCATATATGTCTGATAAGGATGCCTTAGCGAAGGCATCATAAGTAGGGAATTTTTCTGCAATGAAGGGCATTTGTTGAGAGGAACATTCTCTACCTCGACTAGGCACATATTCTCCATTATATGGATTACTTAGAACAATGTCATTGGTGCCATTGTCATCAAAATCAGTAGCGAATACCTTGAATGGTTGTTCAAGGCTTGCTTTAAATTTACTATTCATACCTAAGTTGCCAATGAGATAATCTTTTAGGCCATCGTTATTGACATCTGTTTCTGCTACCGTAAACCACCAACCTCTTTCTTGTAGATCGCTTAATGGCGCAACATTTTCAAAAGTTCCTTCCTTATTTTCAAACAAGCCAATACCAGTCCATTCTCCAACTACAATAAAATCTTCCCAGCCATCATTATTGAAATCCGTAGTAATTACCTTATTCACAATTCCAAAATTTGCTAAGTCTGGTGCCACACTCAATGTCACTTCTTGTAGTTGCCCTCCTTCATTTTGTAATATTAAAGAAGGCGCTGCCTTAGGGTAATTTTGTGGAATAATTCTATTGCCAATGATTAGATCTGTATCTCCATCTTTGTCATAATCTATTGCGCAAACAGATTTACCACTTAACTTGTATTTTTCTAAAATCGCTACTGATGCTTTCGTCAAATTCCCTTGTCCATCATTGAGATATATTCTATCTTGATATTGTTCTGAGTTAATTGAAAAAGCATTACCGCCACTAACGACGTATAAATCCTGATCGCCATCGCCATCATAATCGAAGAATAGTGCTTCCATATCTTCGTAGCTTGCGTCTACTTGTAATGCAGCACTTTTAATCTTCTTAAATTGGTCTCCTGTCTGAATAAAGATAACAGCTGATTGACCTGCAGCTCCACCTACAAATAAATCATTTAAGCCGTCGCCATTTAAATCTCCTTTTGAAATACAAGGCCCGATAGTAGATTGCTTGTAGGGCAATAATATTTCTTTTTCAAAATCATTAAAAATATTCTCTTTATGCCGGAATGATAATTTTAATTGACCTATAGATATTTGTTCTAATAAAGCAGGAGTTGAATTAGCTTTGATATTTGCTGTAGAAGCCGATTTTTTTTCAATCGTCAATTCTTGATTAGCAGCTACTTGATATTGTTCTGTCATGCTCCCATCGGGCCACACCATTCTTAAAGTATCAATTACCTTCTGATCGCCCAAACCAAAGTGAACCGTTGATTCTACTGCGGATAAATATCCTCTAACTGTTTTTGCTTCTGAGAATTGAATATGTCCATTATAAATTAAAGTGACTTTAGCAAAGTCGGTTTTGGTTTTAATCCGTAAATAATTACCTCTCTCTTTTTCAACAGAGGTATTTTTATATAAAGAAGCAGTCGCATCCATATTATTGACAACCAATTCTAAATCGCCATCATTATCAAAGTCTGCATAGGCTGCCCCATTGGAATAAGTAGATTCTCCTAAGCCCCACTGATTGGCTTGGTCTTTAAAATGTATATCGCCCGTATTGGTATACATTAAATTAGGTAATTTTTCGGTAGGCATCTCGTCATACAAAGTTTGTTTTACTGTATTGGGGACATTTCCTTTATATTGTATTTTGGCAGCTTCTACTTTGCTTTTGAAATCATTATCTAAGGCATATTTTCTATATCCATTGGTTACAAATATTTCTTTCTGACCACTATTATTTAGGTCGACCATTAAACCTGCCCAACTCCAATCTGTTTTTGCTAAACCCGAATAGTGCGCTACATTTTTAAATTGACTATTTCCCGTATTTAATTGTAGCGTGTTGTACATATATTGATGCGGAAAACGAAAACGATTGACCAACATATTAAAATTGGCCGTACTCATAGAAGCCATCAATGTCTTGGCTCTATAATGATCTTGAGCAGCCATATCTAATACAAAAATATCTTGGTGACCGTCATTATTAATATCTGCAATATCTGCCCCCATACCATAAAAGGAAATCTGTTTGGTTTTGTTTTTTACCTCATCCGTAAAAGTGCCATTTCGTTTATTGATATAAAGAGCATCTGGCAAGTAGTAATCATTAGCAATATAAATATCTAGCCAATTGTCATTATTAATATCACTGACGACTAGACCTAAGCCGAAGCTGGGTTGAAGTAAGCCTGCCGCTTCTGTTACATCCAAAAATTGACCATTATCGTTTCGATATAAATGACTACAACTTTTGTGTAATAATCCTTCTTGCGTTCCTATAGTCGTATAAAAAGTAACAGGGTCCATTCCATATAAAGGATTTTCATTCATCACCACACAATCCAAATCCCCATCTTTATCATAATCAAAAAAAGCAGATTGTGTACTAATACCATTATCTGTCAATCCATAAGCAGCGGCACTTTCTTTAAAGGTGAGATCTTGTTGGTTTATATATAGTAGATTTGCTCTATTCTCTGAAGGGCCTCCTTGGGAGACATAAATATCCAGCCAGCCATCTTGATTAATATCTGCAAAAGACACCCCGTTAGACCACTGCTTATTGATATTAATACCTGCTTTATCGCTTATGTCTTCAAATTGTAAATTCCCTTTGTTGAGATAGAGTTTATTGCTTACTTGATTCCCTGCAAAGAAAATATCTGTTAAGCCATCATTATTAATATCTGCTACACCTACGCCTGCACCATTATAGAAAAAATCAAAATCTAGTAAATTATCTTTAGTAGTAACATCAGGTGTCAAGGTATTATTAAAATCAATCCCACTATGGGTACTATTTATTTTTTGAAAGACAGGAGTGGTAAGAGAAGAGGTATCTGCTGCATCTTTACAAGCAGCAAGAGAACAGAGTAGGAGAGTGTAGATATATAGCCTTTTCATTATTCCTTTTATTACGTTCTTTGACCATAGAATTTGTCAAAGAACTTTTTTTTTAACAAAAATACAAAAGGAAGTAGTGTAAGTTCTTAATATACCTAACTTTTTCTGTCTTGATTAAGTGATAAGGCTGTTAGAGTTTATTTGGTAGACGGCCACTTTGTTGACGGACAGTCACTTGATGG
>CAYOBX010000597.1:0-3548 GCA_964402245.1 uncultured Saprospiraceae bacterium
TGCTTGCCGATTGCCAAAATCCATCTTTATAAACAGCTAATAAGAAAACCCTTTAAATAATATCTAAAGGCTAGAATAAAATAAACTCCGTTCGCCGATTAGTTCGCCTTCCACCATCTGTATCATTCGAGGCAATGGGCTGGCTTTCTCCAAAACCTTTATATCGTAAGCGACTAGACTCAATGCCTTTCTTAATTAAATAATCTTGTACAGCTTTGGCCCTTTTAGTAGAGAGCGATTGATTATCTCCAACTGAACCCACATTATCCGTATGGCCATTAATTTGAATGTTTAATTGTGGATTATCCAATAACAAAGCTTTTAATCGATCTAATTCACTTAAAGAAGTAGAGAGCAATTCAGCAGAACCTGTTTCAAAAAATACATTTTTAAGAACAATTGGTTTGGCCTTTTCAATAGTAGTAGCTGTTTCTATAGGAATTGGTTGGAGGTTAATATTTAATTGAAAAGGTTGTTCTATGGTATTCGTTTGAGCGAGGGCAAAATTTTCTGAATGAAATAAGTAAGTTTCTTTGTTAATCGTCATAGCATAGTCATTACCGAGTGGTAAAGCAGTAAGGAATTGTCCTTGCTCATCCGTCAAGGCAGTAGAGAGTATAGTGCCACTGCCCAATTCGATTAATTCAATATTTGCCTTGGCGATTCTTTTTTGGGAATTTGCATCTCTAACTATTGCTTTGACATAGGTGACTGGATTAGGTCGTAAAGCGTCAGGCAAATCGAATGTAAAAATATCAGGTTGCTTCTTAGCCTTAGAGAGCACATTTGCATTTTCTTGTAAGGATAAACCATCTTTTGCGAAATAGGCGGTTTTCCCGTCAAGGGTAATAAATAAAGCTCCTTCATTTCCTTTCGTGTTGATTGGATAACCAAGATTTTGAGCAATATCCCAATTTCCTTCTATAGATCTACGGCTAACGAATAAATCATAGCCGCCCATCCCTGGATGCCCATTGGACATAAAATAAAGCGTATTTCCATCAGGGTGATAAAAAGGGGCTTCATCACTTTGAGGGGTATTAATAGTTGCTCCTAAATTAATAGGCTTTGCCCAATTACCACTTTTTCTTCGGTAGCTTAACCATATATCTCGACCACCTATCCCACCATCTCTATCGCTGGCAAAATATAATAATCGTCCATCTGCGGAAAGAGAAGGTTGAGATTCCCAGCCTTTGGTATTAATCGGTTGTCCCATATTTTCAGGGGTACTCCAAGTTCCGTTTGATTTTTCAGAGAAATACAAATCGCAACCACCATAACCACTTCTATCACTGCATTTTACAAATACCAATAACTGTCCATCTGCGGAGATATATTGAGAACCTTCATTTTCATCTGTATTAATACTAGTGATGGGCCTTGCAGTTTGCCAGGTCCCATTCTCAAAAGTACTTTCATATACATCTTCTTGTCTGCCTATACGCCTAGTGAAAATAAGGGTATGTCCATCTGCCGTAATAGAAGGTAAATATTCTGGGGCACTAGTATTAATCGTATTAGCCAAGGGTTGAGGATCGAAAGGAACGGGATTTTTTACCGCATTTGCTGCGAATTGACTATTTTTTAAATAGACTGTGGCTTTATCTTTAATGGTACCTCTATTGGAGGCATAGGTGGCTAAAAATTGTTCAAAATTTTGTGTAGCAGCTTCAAAATTATTAGACTCCCAGTTACAGATACCTAGATAATAGTTAGCTCTTGGTTCGTACATAGGATCGATTGCAATTGCATTATTTAAATTTACTGCTGCTTTTTTCCAAGACTTCTTACCCATATAAATACTTGCCAATTGCAAATAGGGATCAATAAAGTTAGGAGAAATGCCTATCACCGTATTAAAATCCTTAATCGCTTTTTCAGAAACACCATTTTTTTTGTATGCTACTCCTCTATCAAAGATTCTTTTGGTCTTACCTTCTGCTGTTTTCTTAGTGGCATAACTCTGACTACAAGATTGAAAAGGGAAGGAAAGTACTAAGATGCTGAATAAGATGAAGATAGGTATATTTTTCATTTATGATATCTAATTGATCAAATAGAAGATAATGATAGTATTCTTTCATTAAGACGACGAATACCTCTCCATTTATTGTTAATTTAGGTTAATAATGGCAATTATTTTTTTAAATGAGCTTAAAAAGAGCTGATACTTCTTAATGTTTTATTAAAGAAGGTATCTCTGGTCTATTTTTTGATTATTGTAAAGTAATTAATCAACCGAAACCATGCTTTGTAATAATTTAAAAACCAAGAAGCTATCCCTCCTGCCACTTCTTTTCCTCTTTCTATTTTCTATTTTTGACTGCACGAGTGTTATCGCTCAAGGAGAATCAGAAGGTATTGGTGAAATTCCAAAAAGATTAGAACGAAAATTTAGGAGAGATGCTGCTAGACTGGCCTTGCGATTGGAAGCGGAGAAAGAAGACTTGCGATATCTAGGTATTAGTATTCCGCAAGAGAATGTCCAGATGATCTTTTCTATGTTATCTAGCATCTATCTAGAAGACGAAACAGCAAAATCTATTGCCAAATGTAATATCCATACTTTTCCTAATCCTTCCATAGACCAATTTGTCATTATTTATGAGCGAGATATTGAATGGGCAGAACCACTACTTGATGGGATTAATGAAACAGATAGTGATGAATTTAATGACCTATTGGATGAATATGAATTAATCATTGATAAGCATGTCCCTTGGAATGATACACAAGATGCTATTACCATTCGTTCTAAAGAACCAATGAATATGGCAGCTTTATCTAATGAATTTTATAATATTGAAGGCGTCGAAGAAATTGATTTGGGAGTTCCCAAAATAGTGGGAAATGACATTGTATTGAATCGCTTAGCTACTGGTTGGCAAATTAAATACTTACTAAAATTTGGTGCTTTTGGTAGCAGTGGCGGTAAAGAACATGTTTGGACTTATGAAGCTAGTGATGATGGAACGATTAAGTTTATAGAAGAAGAAGGAGAACCCATTCCTTCTTGGATGAGATGTAGTAAGGATAGAGAGGGGGCTTTAGCTTATGGTTGGGAATAGGAGAGATGGGAAGCTTAAAAATATATTAGTGAAAACCTCTAGCGAGATTTGATTATGAACACAGAGACACTGAGCTCACAGAGAACAAGTTTTACTCTGTGAGCTTAGTGTCTCTGTGTTCATTTAATTATAATACCGATACTTTCCGAGTAGTACTAAATTGTTCATTACCTAATCTCACCAAGTAAATACCAGCCTCTAAAGTACTAATATCAATTGTGTTAGTAGCAGGAATAGATAGCACTTGTTGGCCTATCACATTTTGGATATGTATATCAAAATCCTTTAAATCATATCCCTGCAATTGAATATTCAATTGGCCATTTGTTGGATTAGGAAAGAACGTAAGTGCTCGATCTAATTCTGAAGAATAGGTACTGGTCAATTGTTGTGAAATTAATCCAGATCTAGGACCTTCCAACATTGCCCGCATGATTCCTACCTGTTCTTTTGTAAATAAATTTTGACAAATTTCTG
>CAYOBX010000598.1:0-3544 GCA_964402245.1 uncultured Saprospiraceae bacterium
TTCAATGACTTATATAATTACAATTATGACTTTTTTGTTTGCCCTAATTTTAAATAAGTTCTAAGAGAATAGAACATTGTTTGAAATGAGACAAAAATACCATATTGGAAATTAAGATGAAATTTTATAGCATACAAATTCAACCCACTTATTATAAAAGTAATATTTTTTTTGAAAAAAGAACTTAAAGCTAACACTCTCTCATATATATTTTTTTTACTTATTCCTTGGAAAACAACTAAATACCAATTACATTTAAATGAAAAAGTATACAAGTAAAAAGGAATAAATTTTAAATAAGCTCTAACTACTAAAACTAGATCCTACAAATGTTTTTTCAATTCTTCTACGGTTTACGAATCCATGGCATCAAAGTCAGTCTACATGAGTACCTGACTTTAATGGAAGCACTCAAAAAAGAAATAATCAATTACTCTATTGATGACTTCTATTCCCTTTGTAAAGCCATCATGGTCAAACAAGAATCTCAATTAGATCGCTTTGATCGAGTATTTGGGCATTTTTTCAATGGTATAGAACTAATCCCTGATGATTTTTTCACTAAAAGTATTCCAAAAGATTGGCTAAAGCGACAACTACAAAAAGTATTGTCTGAAGAAGAGATTGCCAAATTGGAAAAAATGGGTGGCTTGGATGCCTTGATGGAACGTTTTAAAGAATTAATGGAAGAACAAAAAGAAAGACATTCAGGGGGTAATAAATGGATTGGTACTGGTGGCTCTTCCCCTTTTGGGGCTTATGGTACAAATCCTGAGGGCTTTAGAATTGGACAGGATGGCAATCGCAATAAAAGTGCGATGAAGGTTTGGGATAAAAGAGAATTTAGAAACTTAGATGATAAAATAGAACTCAATACCCGTAGTATTAAATTAATTTTAAAAAGACTTCGACATCTAACTAGAGAAGGTTTACCTACCGAATTGGATTTGGATGATACGATCAAACGTACTTCCGAAAAAGGGGGCATGTTAGATATTGCGCTCGTTCCTTCTAAAAAGAATAAGATTAAGGTCCTCATGCTGATGGATATTGGTGGCACTATGGATGAACATGTTGAAACTTGTCAACAACTATTCTCTGCTGCAAAGCACGAGTTTAAATATTTAGAATTTTTCTACTTCCATAATTGTTTGTACGAATCTGTTTGGAAAGATAATCGACGGCGACATGCACAAAGAATGCCTACGCTAGAATTATTGAGCAAGTATAATAAAGATTATAAAATAATTTTCATTGGAGATGCAACGATGTCCCCATATGAAATCTTTTATTCTGGTGGAAGTGTGGAACATCACAATGATGAGGCAGGTATCAAATGGTTGAATAGAATAAAAAATCATTTCCCAAATATAGTCTGGATCAATCCAACTCCAGAATACTATTGGAATTTTTATGAAACCATTCCCCTCCTTAGAGATTTCACAGGCAATAGAATGTTTCCAATGACCTTAGATGGCCTAACCAATGCCATGAAATGTTTGAAAAATAATAAGAAGATTTATAAGAATGATACTTGGGGACTGGAGGATATTTAAATTAATGATGAATGAGAAATGATGAATACTTGATGAAACACCACGTATTCATCATTAAAAAAACATTCATCATTTCAACCAGTGGCTTTGTCTAGATAAAAATCTAGATAATATTTCACCAAGCCTACACTACTCTTCACATTCAATTTTTTTCTAAGATTTCTTTTGTGTGTGTCAACTGTTCGAGGACTGATAAATAGTTTTTCGGCAATTTCTTTATTGGTCAATTCTTTAAAGAGATACTCTAAAATTTGTAATTCTCTTTTAGTTATAATGGTTTTTATGGCATGACCTGGTTCTTTCTTTTTGATGTCTGTCAAACTAGGAATAAGCTGTCCAGAAATATTACTAGAGAAAAAATTTTTCCCTTTTGCTAAAGCCTCTATCCCTACTAATAACTCTTCCATTGGCGCTTCTTTATTAATAAAACCTTTTGCACCATTCTTTAAAACATTGAGTATAATATCAGCATCTTCTTCCCTTGATAGGATTAGGATATTAGCAGTAGGAACAATTTCTAAGATTCTACTAGTTACCTCTAGTCCACTAATCGTATCTAAATATAAATCCAATAATAGCACATCTATATTTGGATGTTTTTTTATATATTCAATAGCCATTACCCCATCACTAAAATCTCCAAGTACCTCGAATTGAGGCCTGTTCTTTAAATAATTAGTTAAGCATTTCCTATAAATGGATTCGTCTTCTATGAGAATTGTTTTAATTTGTTTATCCATCGGATCTAATAAATATAGTAGATAATATAATTTCTTCTATTCTATAACTACTTGAATTTGATGCAATAGAAGTAACATATTATAATTGAAGTAATTTTTAATAGGATGAGAGGATGGGAAGGAAGAGAAAAACCAATAGAGTGTTTTGATGGAGGATGAATACAAGATACATTATTTTCACCTCTTTTGAAATAAAATTAAGAGAAAATTTAAAATAGTCTACCAACTATATCGCACACTTAATTCTAATGTATTTCCTAACAAATTAGCCGCGGTGCTTAAACTATAATCATATCCAAATCCTATGTGCATTAAGCCATCCAAATATCCCAAGTTTTCTCCTATTATACAGCCGACCTCTAAATGAGCAACTTCTGACGTACTACCGCCCAAGCCTAACCAAAATACATCCTGAAAATAATATTTAATCGTAGCATCAAATGTAAGCGGTATATTGGGTACATATTTTCCCCAGACACTAAATGAAAAATAGGTGCTCTTTGAGCGATTTTGATACCAATTGATTCTCGTTTGGGCATAATAATGTCGAAGTCTGCTTAGTTCATAAGTTTGTTGTCCTGCGCCAAAGGCTGTACGAAAACCAAAAACTTGCGGTACAGATACTCCCGCATAAAACCAATCATCATATTGATAATAAACACCTAATCCAAAATCAGGAGACACTTTATTTACATCTGCTCCTAAAATATCATTTGCATCTAATAATCGCACCTGACTGGTTTTAGTACGATACTGTACTAAGCCAGCATTCAAACCAATAGATAAAAAATGCTTTCGATTAAAAGGGATTCGATAGGCAAATTGTCCATATACTCCGCTTAATCCCAATACCCCTGTTTTATCATTCAGTATTTGGAGTCCCGTATGAAATTTTAAAGACTCTGGCATCCAAGAATATAATAAGGATTGGGTAGTTGGCGCTCCTTCAATTCCTGACCACTGTTTCCGATAATTGGCTGCTACTGCCGTCGTATAATAATCATCTCTTAAAAAATCAGGATTGGATGCTGCTGGATTTAGTAATTGCCAATTATTGGAATAATTTAGAAAGGTAGGGAGTTGCTGGCTTAATAGTGGGGTAGTTAGAAAAAGTATGGAGAAAAAGAAAATGTAAATGCCCCTTGGTTTCATAGCTTGCTTTTATTTGAGTGTGTAAAGAATAAGGGGAACTTACATAATTAATAATGGAATGTACTAGAAATAACATATGAAAAATTAAACACATAG
>CAYOBX010000599.1:0-3544 GCA_964402245.1 uncultured Saprospiraceae bacterium
ATTCAATAAATGCCTAATCGTTACTTCTTTATAGGGAAATGCTTTAATGTACTTTGAAACTAGGTCATCATATTCTATTGCTCCTTTTTCATGAAGCAACATTATACCTGCTGCTGTAAACTGTTTAGATACCGAAGCAAGCCGAAGAGAAGAATGTTCTGTTAATGGTATATCCTTTTTGTGATTCGTGAATCCGTATCCTTTGGATAATAGGGGCTTCCCTTCTTTTGCAAATAGAACGACTCCATTAAACATATTTTGTTCTTGGAGTGTGGTAAACCAATTATCAATTGTTTCTACCTTTTTAAGATCAGGCATATCTTGTGTAATTTTTAATTCAGGGACTTGTAAGAAAAAGAGGAAGAACCAGGCAAAAAAGCCAATCACAAGGGCTGCAATTCCTAAAATTAGATATAAGACTATTTTCATGTTTATGGTGTTCAGTAAATGGATTGAATGCCTCAAAAGTAGTAGAAGTATACTTTTCTGGAAAAAATCATTGATAAACGTAGAATTTTAATTGATAACTGCACCATTTCGTAGAACATAGAGCACCTTCCTCTAAATTTTCCCGTCAAAAAGATGTTCTTATTTGACTTAAAGTACTTATATTGTACGTTTTATCTAAAATTTGAATATTCTAACTTTTTATATTTTAGAGAATAAAATATTATAAAAAAAGATGTGTGTATTCCCTAGTAACTAGTCTTTAGTTTAACCGTAAAAACGAAAAGACAAATAGAGTGCTTAGAATCTATTAGGCGGTTTATTAGAATAAGAAAGAAGCAAGCAATTTTAAATATAAATGGCAGAGAGTTATAAATATCCTGATTATAAGCGGTTCAAATTCAGAGAGCTAAAGGTTTATGGCTCTACGGAATGGCTTGCTGATAACAAGAAAAAATATCGACAGGTCTTCGATAGGCACGAGTCTTCCTATATATATGCCGAACTATCTTTTCACAATAAATTATTTGATGAGGAAGACTGGGATATAGAGGTAGAATTGCGTTGCTTTAGTGTGAAGAAAACAGCTCGTAAAGAATTGTGTGTATTACCTTTTAAGAGAAAGGTGAGCAAATACGACAGTGTAGTATATATCCGAGAAGGCTGGGGCAACAAGAAAGATGGGGCATTCTGGAAAAAGGGATCTTATTATTGGGAGGCATGGATAGAAGGGGAGAAGGTAGCTACTAAATATTTTTATGTAGAAGATTCTGGGGGGGAATGGGATTTAGGTCAAAATCCTTATCTAGAGGTACAATCTCTTAAATTGTACGAAGGTCCATACGATGATGTAAATGAAGATGACCGCCAATATTTTAAAAACTTTAGTGGTGATGAAACTAGGTATATCTATGTGGAAATTACCTTGAAAAACTTGCATTCAACACATAACTGGCAATGCGAGCTATTCACAAAATTCTATAATGATGCGCGAGAATTAAAAGGACAGGTAGTTCGTTTGCATCGAGTAGAGAAAGCCGAAGATTTAATCCGATTAACAGCAGGCTGGGGTTCGAATGTAGAAGGTTCTTGGCGGAAAGATCGCTATACGGCAGAGTTAATCTTTATGGATCGTTTATTGGCAGTCATTCCGTTTGAAGTAAGAGAGACTTTTGAAAAAGGTATAGCAGGCGTATTGTTGCCTAATCGACAGAATCCTGTTGTACTTAACTTAGAGGATGAAGTCAATATGACTTTTGAGGAGGTGATGATGAAAATGGATAATCTTATTGGTTTGACAGACATCAAGGTGAAGGTTAGGGAGCATGCTAAATATATCCAATTTTTACAGCTTCGAAAGGAAAAAGGATTTGAAGAAAAAGAAGAAATAAATGTTCATTCTGTCTTTATTGGAAATCCAGGTACCGGTAAAACAACGGTAGCCAAGATGATGGGTAAGCTCTACAAAAAAATGGGCTTATTGACGAAAGGGCATGTGACGGAAGTAGATAGAGTAGACCTTGTTGGAGAATATATTGGTCAAACCGCACCAAAAGTGAAGGCGGTTATAGAAAAAGCTAGAGGAGGTGTTTTGTTTATAGATGAGGCTTATTCTTTAGCTAGATCTAATGATGATAGCAAGGATTTTGGTCGAGAAGTGGTCGAAATACTATTAAAGGAAATGTCTAATGGTCCTGGGGATATGGCAGTAATTGTAGCAGGTTACCCCAAGGAAATGAAGCATTTTATGGATTCTAATCCAGGCTTAAAATCTAGATTTAAACTCTATTTTGAATTTTCTGATTACCTTCCTCAGGAGCTAACCCAAATTGCAGATTACGCTTGTCAAGAAAAAGGAGTGGTTTTATTACCAGAATCTAAAAAACAATTAACAGAAATTATTACAGAAGCATATAGAAATCGAGATCGTTCTTTTGGTAATGCTCGATTTGTTTTTGATTTGGTAGAGAAAGCGAAGATTAATTTGGGCTTAAGAGTAATGGATTCTAAAAACCCTTCTGCTTTAGAAAATACTAAATTAGAAACGATTGAATTTAAAGATGTAGATAAGATTCAAATAGAAAAACCAAAAGAAATACCGAATATTCCAGTTGACCCTAAATTCTTAGAAAAATCTTTGCAAGAATTAGATGAGTTGATTGGTATGAAAAGTATCAAGAAACAAATTCATGAACTGGTAGAACTAGTTCGATTTTATCAAGAAACTGGCAGAAATACCCTCAATAATTTTTACTTACATACCGTATTTATAGGAAACCCAGGAACGGGTAAAACTACAGTAGCTAGGATTTTAACGAAAATCTATAAGGCATTAGGTATGTTAGAAAGAGGGCATATTATCGAAACAGACCGACAAGGATTAGTAGCAGGGTTTGTAGGACAAACAGCTATCAAGACCGCAGAGAAAATTGATGAAGCCAAAGGTGGGGTGTTATTTATAGATGAAGCTTATGCTTTAACAAGTAATACGAGTGGTGGTGCAGCACATTCTGATTTTGGTAATGAAGCGATTCAGACTTTATTAAAAAGAATGGAAGATCAGCGGGGGGAGTTCTTTGTTTTTGTAGCAGGCTATCCCGATAACATGGAGGAATTCTTAAAAGCGAATCCAGGCTTAAACTCCAGATTCGATAAAGTATTAAAGTTTGAAGACTATGAACCAGAGGAATTGATGGAGATTGCTATGTACATGTTTGAGGAGAAAGGATTTAAACTACATAAAGCTGCCCGAGAACATATGGCTGCCTACCTAAATTTCTTATACGAATACAGGGATAAATATTTTGGCAATGCTCGTGCCGTAAGGAGCGTTGTCACGGAGGTGATTAAAAATCAAAATCTTCGCTTGGCTGCTACCGCTATTGATAAAAGAACTAAAGCAACAATTAACACGATTACTTTAGAAGATGTAAAAACTTTTAAACTAGATAAGAACGACTTTATCTTTAATAAAAAGACGATTGGTTTTAAAAAGTAAACTTTAGACGGTGCAAATACACATTTATATTTTTAAATAGAAAGTTGGCAATATAATTGAATTTTTAATTAGACTATTGTCTATTGCAGTAGCTCATAA
>CAYOBX010000600.1:0-3541 GCA_964402245.1 uncultured Saprospiraceae bacterium
TTTGGCGGTTACGAGTAGGTTTTCAAAATCACTTTATTATCCCGTTTGAAGTATAGGCGTTGTCAACATCTAGGTCAACGTCTAAACTAGTCACCAATTACCAGTCACTAATCTCTATTGAGCACTTACATTAAATTGGCATAAATCTCTTATTTTACAGAAGTTATCTATTAAAATTAAGTGGTATATAATTGCCTATAGCTTACAAATAAGTAGAAACAATAGCTTTTAAAACACGTAACTCTTTCAAAGATTCGTTCTTTGAAAGAGTTCTTTTTTGTCACTATTCAGCTATTAGCTTTCAGCAGTTAGCTATTAGCCAAATTAGACGTTGACTAGTCTTATACTGTTTGTTTGCTATTAATTTTAAGTTTGATTCTCTTAGCTAATAAATACTTAGAAGCTAAAGGCTGACAGCTAATAGCTGATTACTGAACAGTTCTTTTTTTTAGCTAATTTGGCAGTTAAATTCTCATTTTCAAATTAGACAATGAACACACATAGCACAAAATTTGGTTTAATAGCAGGTATTGGCACCGTCTTGATTCTTTTGTCCGCTTATTTCATAGATAAAAAACTACAATTAAGTCCAGGTGTAGTATGGAGTACCAGTATATTTTATATTGTGGGTATGGCGATGGCAGCGATAGAGGAACGAAAAGATAACGGCGGCTTTATTAGTTTTAAAGAGGCATTAAAAGCAGCGTTTATTGTGTTTATGATAGCGAATGCGATCTATCATATCTTCAATTACTTTCATTTTAATTATTTTGATCCTGAAATGCTGCAGATCCAAAAAGACGTTGTTTTAGAAACTTTAGAAACAGGTGTTTTTAGTGAAGAAATGACAGAGCAAATGATAGCAGGAACGGAGGATATTAAATATGATTTGTTGACAACCGTTTCACAATATATCATGTCTCTAGTATTTGGCTTTTTGTTAGCAGCTATTATAGCTCGTTTTGTACGAAGAGATAATTTTGAAAAAGTATAAAAAAAGAAGAGAGAGTAGAGACGAGAGAAGAGAGATAGAGACCGTTTCAAAATGACAAAAATTGTTGAATGAAAATAGACTCTATCTCTGTTCTCTCCTCTCTCTTCTAACAAGAAAATAATCACTTATGTTGGATGTTTCAATAGTAGTTCCAGTTTTTAATGAAGATGAATCCATTCCCCATTTAGAAAAATGGATTCGGGAAGTAATGGAAACGAATAAAATGCGCTATGAATTGATTCTAGTGGATGACGGGAGTGATGATGGATCTTGGAATGTTATCGAATCTTTAGCGGAAGTAGATGATCGGATCAAAGGCATTAAATTTAGACGAAACTATGGCAAATCGGCAGCATTAAATACGGGTTTTGAGGCAGCTCAAGGAGATGTAGTTGTCACAATGGATGCAGACTTACAAGATAGCCCTGAGGAAGTACCAGAATTACATCGAATGATAATGGAGGATGGATTTGATTTAGTGTCTGGATGGAAAAAAGAGCGACATGATCCATTGTCTAAAACAATACCTTCCAAATTTTTTAATAGAATCACCCGATGGGTAAGTGGTATTCAGTTAAACGATTTCAATTGTGGCCTCAAAGCGTATAAATTAGCAGTAGTAAAAAGTATAGAGGTTTATGGAGAAATGCATCGCTATGTACCTGTTATTGCCAAATGGTCAGGATTTAAAAAGGTTGGAGAAAAAGTGGTACAGCATCAAGAACGGAAATTTGGAGAAGGAAAGTTTAATGGTTGGTACAGAGGAGTCAAAGGTTTATTAGATTTAGCTTCTATTCTCTTTGTTGGAAAATTTGGGAAGCGACCCATGCACTTTTTTGGTCCATTGGGAGGCATCATGTTTTTAATTGGATTCTTTTCTTCAGCATATATTGGAATTAGTAAATTATATAGATTAAGTCAAGGCACTAATCCTGGTTTGGTCATTCAAAATCCATTCTTTTTTATTGCATTGACTTGTATGGTATTAGGAACCCTTTTATTTCTAGGTGGATTTTTAGCGGAACTGATCGCTCGAACTTCGACTGATCGAAATTCCTACTTGATCGAAGCAAGAATTGGGCAAGAAGTTGAAAAGATTGTTTGATGGTCAAGATTGTTAGCATCACATTGACAATCAAATAATTATAGCAATCTTAAGTAAGTTCTCTAGACTACTGGACATTTTGAAGAACAGAAGCGAGAGCAGAGAAAAGAGATAGATTTCGTTTAAAAAGTAACGAAATTCCATTGTCTTTTAAACGAAAGCTATCTCTCCTCTCGCTTCTCTGTTCTCTATTCTAATAATATGAAGAAAGTAATCATCATAGGCACTGCCTACCCCTTTAGAGGAGGTCTAGCTTCTTTTAATGAACGTATTGCCAAGGAATTTCAAGTACAGGGAGATGAGGTAGAGATCCACACATTTACTTTACAATATCCATCTATTGTCTTTCCTGGGAAAACACAATATTCTGATGGTCCTGCACCAAGCAATCTTTCCATTCAACGAACTTTCAGCTCTATCAATCCGTTTACTTGGATCAAGACAGGTAGAGCCATTAAAGCATTACAACCAGACATCGTTCTATGTCGATTTTGGCTCCCCTTCATGGGACCATGTTTTGGGACGATGCTTAGAATTATAAAAAAAAATAAGCACACCAAGATCATATCTTTGATCGATAATATTATCCCGCATGAAAAAAGAATAGGAGATCAGCAGTTAGCGCAATATTTTGTCAATCAAGTAGATGCCTTTATTGTAATGTCAAAATCTGTTGAACGAGACTTACAACAATTTTTAAAACAACAACCCGTAAAATATATTCCACACCCCGTCTATGATAACTACGGAGATCCGATGGATAAAGCAAGTGCAAGGACCTGGTTGAATATTCCTACGGAAGGAGAATATATTCTGTTTTTTGGGTTCATAAGAGATTATAAAGGCTTAGATTTATTATTTCGAGCAATGGCTGATGAAAGAATTCAGCAACGTGGTATTCGACTCCTAGTAGCAGGAGAGTACTATGTCGGTAAAGAAAAATATGAGACATTGATAAACGAATTAGGTATCGAAGATCGCCTAATCTTAAAAACAGATTTTATCCCTAATGAAGAGGTGAAATATTTCTTTAGCGCCGCCGACTTAGTCGTCCAACCCTACAAATCTGCTACTCAAAGTGGTATTTCCCAATTGTGTTATCATTTTGAAAAACCAATGGTCGTGACGAATGTTGGGGGACTTCCAGAAATTGTTAGACACGAACAAGGAGGGTATGTGGTAGAGGTGGAGGTAGTAGCAATAGCGGATGCTATATTAGCGTTTTATGAAAAAGACAAAGAAGCCGAATTTGTATCCGTCGTGAAAGAAGTTAAGAAAGAATTTTCTTGGGATACCATGATTAATGGAATGAAAGAATTGGCGGAGCATAGTTGATATTTTTAAGTTCAAGTTTTATTACTTATTACTTGATACTTGATACTTGATAACTTGCGCTTGAATTTTTCAAAAAGATAAGCATGTACAACATACAAAAGGTAATC
>CAYOBX010000601.1:0-3536 GCA_964402245.1 uncultured Saprospiraceae bacterium
CAAGTTTGTAACTTGATTTTTTAGGCAATATTCTTTTTATAAGAAAACCCTTTTCTTTTTTAATAGCTTTCGACAGAAAGCTCCCTATCTCAATCCCCTCCGTTTTAATTCCTTCCTAATCAATTGATGCTCTCTACCCAATTCACCAGAGATAGCAGAGTTTTCTTCAGCTCGTCTAATTAAGAATGGCATAACCTCTTTTACAGGGCCGTAGACCATATACTTTGAAACAGTATAACCCGCTTTTGCTAAATTAAAACTAATATTATCACCCATTCCATACAATTGACAAAAGCTTAAATTCGGATGGTTTTTGTCAATATTTTTTTGCTCCATCAATTGAGTTAATAATAGGCAGCTTTCTTTATTATGGGTTGCAGCAACGCACGCCATTTTGGTATGATTATCTACGCAAAATTGTAAAGCAGTATTATAATCATTATCTGTTGCTTTCTTAGTATCATGAATAGGAGAAGGAATATTAAGCTGTTCTGCGTGGTTTCTTTCTTTCTCTAGATAAGCACCTCTCACTAATTTTGCTCCTAGGATATACCCTTCTTTTTGAGCTTTGTCGAAACTCTCGATTAAGAAATCCAATCGATTTTTTCTATATAATTGAAAAGTATTAAGAATAATTACTTTTTCTTTGTTGTAGCGTTTCATCATCCTATTAGCGATGAAATCAATCGTATCTTGAATCCAGCTCTCCTCTGCATCGATAAATACTCTGACATCTTTTAGATGAGCGGCATGGCAGATAGAGTCAATTCGTTTCAATACATTTTTATAATTTTTAGTCTCCTCTGTATCTAAAGGGTCAACAGATTGTATTTTTTCTAATAAATTGTTAGAGGCTAAAGAGCTTAGTTTAATACAAATCGTAGAGATGCTAGGGGTTTCAGCCGCAAATTCAATAGCACGTATAGCCTCATTCATGCTGTAATTGAAGTCCTTTTCTTTTGACTTTGCTTCCGCTCCATAATCTAATACAGAGTGTACTTTATATTCATATAACTTATCTATAGCATCTTGAGAATTGAGGAGGGTAGTTCCACTACAAAATTGGTTATAGAGGGTAGATTCTACAGTCGATTCAACAAATGGTAAATTCAATTGCAGTGCTTTCAATCCTACCGCTGATCCTAAACGGACAAACCAGGCCTTATTCATCATTTTGAATAAGAAGGAAGAATGTTTTAATTCCTCATCCGTTTTATAGGCAAAGGCGACCGCCGTATTATTGAAATTTAATATGGTTTTTTCTTTTAAGGATTTCCCCATTTTGGTTATCTCATTATTGATTTTAACTATTCAGCTAATAGCTGATTGCTTACGCTGTCCAAATACTCCATGCTTTTTCTGCTTGCAGAACCAGCATATCTGATCCATTCTTTATACTCGCTCCTCCTTGTTTGCCTTTATTTAAAAATAAAGATTCCGCTGGATTATAAACCAAATCATAAAAATAATGATAAGGTTGTATTGCATCATATGGAAGTAGAGGGCAAGATTGGACATTCGGGTAAGTCCCAAGAGGAGTAGTATTAATAACGATATTATAGTCCTTAAATTTTGCAGTATCTAAGGAATCGTAAGTAAGCACATTGTTTTTTTTTGATCTAGACACAAGTTGACTAAATATCTCTAATTTATCAAGTACATGTACCACAGCTTTAGACGCGCCACCCGTCCCTAAGACTAATGCCTTTAATTGATTAAGTGGTTTGCTAGAAGATTGGAGCAAGTCTAATAAGGAATGCTCAAATCCATATATATCTGTATTGTATCCCTTTAATTTCCCGTTTTCAAATCGGATAGTATTAACAGCACCAACTTTTTCTGCTTCTTCTTCTATTTCATCTAAATAAGGTATCACTTGGACCTTATAAGGAATTGTTACATTGAGTCCTAATAAATTAGGCGTTTGCTTAATCAAGTTAGGTAAATCAGCTATCTGTTCAATTGGAAATAATTCATAATCGAAATTAGAAATATTTGCTTTGGCAAATTTTTCTGCGAAATACTTCTTTGAAAACGAGTGTGATAACGGATATCCGATCAACCCTAATTGATGTGTGATTGGCATATTTCTTTTTTAACGAAGATATACTACTATTTTTGGTTCTTAGAAGGATCACGTGACTGTATTGGATTGTCGAAGCTTGTAACCCTAAACGATTCTAGTTCTTCAATCCTTCAATCCATATTTCCCTCAGTCCTTCTACTCACTTTTAGTCCCCAATCGTTCCATAATAAAAACAGATAAGAACCCAAGTAGCATAGTAATCAAAACGCCCACAATATATGGATTTCCATCATAAGCAGCAGGTAAAACACTTTCTTCTAAAAAAGGAACCGTTTCCCCTTTACTATTAACTCTTGTAGAGATAACATTTCTCCAAGGCCAAAGTTTATTTAAAGACCCTAACATAAATCCTGTTAGTAAAGCCAAGGTTGGACTTTTATAGTTTTTAAAGGTCCAAGAAAGCACTCTTGAGAAAGTAGTAAGCCCTAATAAACATCCTGTTGCGAATACGCCTACCGTTAGTAAACTCTCGCTATCAAAGGTTTTTAATGCATTTTTGACGGTAGGAATGATAAAAGAGTACATTCCCATGATTAACAATATAAAACTACCAGAAATACCTGGTAATATTAATGCAGAAATTGCAATTGTACCTGATAAAAACACATACCAAAGTGCTTCATTCCCCTGAGCAGGGCTTGCAACCGTTATATAAAAGGCGATAGCAATACCTGCAAGCAATAAAAGAATCTCTGCTATGCCCCAAGAAGGCACTTGTTTTCCTATAAATATGGCAGAGCTAATAATCAAGCCAAAGAAAAATGCCCAAAGCATTTCTGGATAGGTTTCTAATAAATGAGTTACTCCAAACACCCCCACAATTACACCTGTAACCATTCCAATTAATAATGTAGCTAAAAAAGTACCATTCACCGCTGACCATAGGCCCCTAATACCTTCTTTTTTAAAAACGCCTAGAAGAGAAGGACTAAATGCTTTAATAGTATCTAATAGTTTTTCATAGATTCCTGTTATAAAAGCTATTGTGCCTCCTGAAACCCCAGGAATGACTTCGGCTATGCCCATTGCCATACCCTTTAGAGCTAGACTGATAAAAGAAGAATTTTTCATTATGTAAAGTTAGTAGACGAAAGATGATTCCAATGTTGTTATTATATGGTTTTTTTCGTGGGTAGACCATTTATGTTTCGGAATACCTCAATAGAAGAGAATAGAAGTGTATTTTTTTTAGAAATCGAGCAAATATTTGTCGAATAATTGACAAATTTTCGGCTTTTTTTCATCTAATTGCTATCTTTTTAAAAATTATAAAAAAATATTTTAATCACAATAGCAAATTTTGTATCTGTCATAAATTATTGATAATTAATTGTTTGTGGCAAAGTATTTTTGTTTTTTAATAAAATAAAAATTCACAAAAAGTCAATTTTGTATTTTGGAAAAGAGATAAACACTTGCATCTTTGTAATGTAATTAAGAGGGACTTAAA
>CAYOBX010000602.1:0-3531 GCA_964402245.1 uncultured Saprospiraceae bacterium
TTTTTTATAAAAAAACAAAATCAATTCGCTCCCTCTAAAAAGCTATTAAAAACTGTTTGACAGGTACTAAAATCTTATAGTAACGAAATTAAAGTGGTTGTAAAGTGAAATTATTTTAATAATAACTTTCAATACTACTATTTTTTGACTGTTTTAGTAATAAAGCATACAATATATGGTTAAATAACTTCATTTAGAATAGTAACTTTGCGGTCGGAAAAACTCCCTAAATATACGAATACACCTCTATAAAAATTAATCAATTATGAGTAATAATTCAAGATCTAATCTAATAACCATTGCTATTGCTGCTATCATAGCTTTACTAGGTTTTAGTGGGTATTTATTATACCAAAATAACAACTTACAAAAGTTATCTGAGACTCAATCTTTTGAAATTGATGAAACGGAAAAAGCAAAAGCAGATTTAGAAAAACAATACTATGAATCGCTTTCAGAATTGGAAGAAATGCGAGGTAGTAATGATGAATTAAATGCTTTAATCGAAAAACAAAAAGACGAATTAAAAGAAAAGAAAAGACAGATTTCTGGTTTGCTAGGTACTAAAAATGCATTAGGTCAAGCAAGGTCAGAAATGGAAGCTATGCGAGTTCAGTTGAGTGGCTATATTGGAGAGATCAATACGTTAAAGCAGCAAAATGCAGCCTTAACAGAAAAAACGGTTCAATTAGAAGCAAATAATCAAGATCTAAAAACGAATCTAGATTCTAAAATTTCTGAGAATCAACAATTGGAAGAAGCAAGAGCTACTTTAGTAACGGAAAAAGAAGCATTGACTTCAAAATCTGCTGCCTTAGGAAAAAAAGTAGATATTGGGTCAGTGATAAAAGTTAGTGAGGTAAAAGTAACAGGTTGGAAAATAAAGGATTCTGGTAAAGCCGTTAAAAAGAAGTACGCTAAAAACATTGAACGATTAGAATTATGTTTTAATTTACTGGATAACGGAGTAGTTGAACCTGGAGAAGAGGACTTTAAAATAAGAATCATCACCCCTCAAGGATCAACCTTAGCTGTTGAAGAATTAGGCTCTGGTGTTTTAAAGGAAAAGATTTCTCAACAAGAAATTAGATATACCACTTCTGCAACGATAGATTATCAAAATACAACAAGCAATCTTTGTACTAAATGGGAGCCTAATATTGGGCTCAATAAAGGGCTTCATGGAGTAGAAATATACAATAAAGGGTATTTAGCGGGTAAAGGGTCTTTTACTTTAAAGTAAAATGTATCGTTGATAATCAATCAGCAAGTTAGTTATAGAATTCTAGCTCGGCACTCGGCAACAAGTATGGTTAATATTTCTCTTTAGAGGGAGCGAATTGATTTTGTTTAAATTTCAGCGAAACGTAAATAATAAGAAAAAGAAAGCGGTCTAATTCATATTGAATTAGACCGCTTTCTTTTTTAGAATTAATAATTACTCAAAAAATAATCGCTACTTATTGATTAATAATCTTTGCAGTGGTTAATCCTTGCTCTAAAGAACGCAGATGTTCTGGCAGATTTTTTAAAATTTCTACAGAACTAGTATGGTATCTTTTAAAGGTACCATCTGTTGAAACTGCTTTGTCTGTAGCGACATCCAATTTAGCTAATAAGCCATTTAGTTTTTTAAAATCTTGGCTATTCATAAAAATTTCAATTTAATAATACGGTTAGGTTAACTATACTTTAATTGCAATTATAATACCAAAATGTTTCAGAGATCTATAAAGGTAAATAAATTTAAAGAATGCTAATTTAAAAGCAATAGACTTGTTACCCTTTAATAAACACTCTATTGCTTAACAATTCGCTGCAAATTATAAGAAGTAGTACCTGAAATTACCCTAACAAAATAAATTCCATTAGAATGTTGCTGCAAGTCAACAGCTAATTCTTGGATGCCCAATTCGGCAATTTTATTATAGACCTCTTTTCCTAATTCATTATATATCTTCACTTGAACAGCCCCTGTAGATAAGGATGGCAGATTTATAAGAAACCTTCCTGATGTAGGATTTGGCGAAATGCTTAATTCTCCAAAATTAACTGGTGCAGTAGTAATAGTAGTTCCTACTCTAAAACTATTTGTTCGTTCCTCACTCTCTTGTAGCCCTCCTACATTACAATTATTGGAGAATCGAATTTCCCCTAAGCCTACATAATTAAAATCACCTATAGCATTAATCACTCGAAGGCGAACTTTGTTAGCTAAGGTAATATTGGGTAGTGCAAAATACTGTCTATTTTCAGGAAAACCCGATTCTCTACTTTGCTGGGTGGTAAAGAAAGTTTCAGATCCAAAATTCCCATCATTTCCAGCTACAGAAATAGCAAAATCTTTTACGCCTCTTCTTTTTAAAACCAGCCAAGTATGATAAGAATAATTCCATAGTAACATACCGTCAATAGCTTGTGTCGATCCTAAATCAAACTCTAAAGTAGGGGTAACTCCATCACTTAACCAAACGCCTGCATACAAAGAACCACTTTCATGTTGGGCCGATACATTTTCGGATTGTAGACCATTTCCATCGATTATATGACTTAGTTCTCCACCAATAGTCTTTCCATTTGTTATTATAACAGATCGGGGACGAATCATACAATCAAAAATATTTGGATCTGGATTTCCTGAATTCGTTGTTACGGGATCCATCGTATTTGGATCTGGATTTCCTGGATCCATTGTACCTGTGTCTGGATTTTCTGGATCCATCGTACCTGTGTCTGGATTTCCTGAATCCATCGTACCTGTGTCTGGATTATCATTTGAAGCCGCAGTAAGTGTAATCGTAAAGTTACAAGTAGATGTATTGCCACATCTATCTGTTCCCGTAAAGCCAATAGTAGTTGTACCTAAACCTACAAAACTACCATTATCAGGGCCTGAGATTTGCTCAATAGAATTACTTCCATTTGCCGAACACGGTATTTCTATTATCGAAGAAGCATGTACATTCGTATTTATTAATGTCCAAGAACCTGTCCATCCATTAAATAAATAATTGTTGGCATTTGTAGAATTAGATTGACCATCTTCATAATTGGTGTAAGTAGTAGCACTTCCGTCTGACCATCTAAAAGTTCCTTCTGTTTCCTGATCCGTAAGTCCAATATATAAGAATCCAGATCTTAATGATTGTTGAATAAATGCGTTCTCTTCTGCTGATTCAATCCTAACTAATTCTCCTCCAGCATTTATTGCTGCTTCTCTTGCTTGTTCCCAAAGCATATCTTCATTAGATCGATAATAAAGATTTTCTCCAAATTGTCCTAAGTAAGAATAACCACTAATTGTCTGTTCCATACAAGTAGTAGGTATATCATTGCTATTCAATGTACAATTAGTAATAATTTCTGCTACATCCCAGTATAGTATTTCACCTGTTTCTCCACTATTAAGTTCTGCTGAAATATTTCCTGGACATCTCAAAAACATTACTGATTCAGTAGGTGCATCAACTGTAGGAGGATTAACTACAGGAGGATCAACTGTAGGTGGATTAACTACAGGAGGATCAACTG
>CAYOBX010000603.1:0-3522 GCA_964402245.1 uncultured Saprospiraceae bacterium
GACCTTGATTGATTTGATTTTTCTGATTAGGCTGATTTAGATGTTGACGGACTTTGATTGGTTTGATTTTTCTGATTAGGCTGATTTAGATGTTGATAGCGAGATTTTCTTTATAAGTATCAGGGCGAACGAAAATTCATTTTTATAATATATAACTCATTGATCTGAAAACGAACGACGTTCCTTAAAGGAACGTTGTTCGTATACGGCTTTCTTTTATCAGGAGATTACATATTACGATTATGACTTTTCGTTCGCCCTATTATAAGTATACTACGGACAGGATAAAATACCGAATTTATTTTTGAATTAGACTTCCCAAATCTTGAAGATTTGGAAAGTTTCATTTTCAGTAATTTATCCTGTTTCGAGTATATCTATGGCTCTAGAAAGTCAAAATGTCAACATCTAAATCAGCGACATCAGAAGAATCCAAAAATCAAAGTCCCTTCAACATCTAAATCTGCATAATCAGATAAATCAAATAATCAAGGTAATACTTGTAGCTTAGCAAATTTCAACATCAACCGCCGCTCTGGATCATCTATTTGACCAAAATAAATAGTCGCCACTTTTTTATCTCTGGCTCCATCTATTTTTTTGACGACCCCTTCCCCAAATTTTAAATGTAAGACTTTCATCCCTTCTTCAATCGCCTCAGCAGGGCTCGGTCTAAAATCAGCAGGATCAATATTCAATACCGCTTCTGTGCGCTTCTTTTTGAGGCTACCAGACACTCTTGCTCTTGGGGCAATCTTCGATGTTTGTGCACCCATTGTAAAATTACTTTCTAGATGATCTAAGGGAATTTCTGCTAAAAAACGACTAGGTTCATTATAATTGGTTTTGCCATGTCGATATCTAGAAGCTGCGAAGGAGAGCGTGAGCATTTCTTCTGCCCGAGTAATGGATACATAGAACAACCGACGTTCCTCTTCTATACCCGCCAAACTATTCATAGACATAAAAGACGGGAATAAGCTTTCTTCCAAACCGACTACAAATACCGATTTAAATTCTAGTCCTTTTGCAGAATGCGATGACATGAGCGTTACGTAATTACCCGCCTCATCTTCATCCATATTGGTGTGCAATGCAATATTTTGAATATAAGTACCTATTGTTTTATCAGTCTGGATAGCTCCTTCTATGACTTCATCATTTTCTACAAACTCTTTAATACCATCTAGTAAAGAAGTGATGTTTTCCAATCTCCCCAAACCTTCAATCGTTGTATCAGCCTTTAGTTTGGTAATCAAACCAGTTTGTCGAGCAACGAACGTCGCTAGTTCATAGGCATCGGTGGTGGCTACTTTTTGGATGAAAGTCTCCATCATTAATTTAAACCCTTTTAATTGTCCTTTTGCTCTTTTTGCTACTTCCACTTTATCTAAGCAATCCCACATCGTCTGATCGGTACTTGCAGCTAAGGCAAGTATTTTATCAACCGTTGCCTTTCCGATGGCCCGCTTAGGATAATTGATAATTCTTTTAAGGGCTTCTTCGTCTTTTTGGTTAATGGTCAATCGTAGATAGGCCAATAAATCTTTTACTTCTTTTCGTTGATAGAAAGAAGTACCTCCAAAAACCTGATAGGTAATATTATAACGTCTTAGATATTCTTCAAAAACTCTAGACTGCGCATTCGTTCGATATAAAATGGCAATATCGCTATTGCTATAATGATTTCTATTTTTCTGCTCTACAATAGCATCCGCTACCCTTTTCCCTTCTTCTGTATCAGACATTGCCTTGAGGACCTTAATCTTATGACCAGTTCCTTTATCCGACCAGATCTTTTTCTTGATCTGTTTTTTATTGTAGCCAATCGTTGCGTTGGCTGCTTGCACAATATGATCCGTTGATCTATAATTTTGTTCTAATTTAAAAGTCTGTAAAGCTTTATAATCTTTAGATAAATCTAGAATGTTATCAACTGTGGCTCCACGGAAGGCATAGATACTTTGTGCATCATCTCCTACCACACATAGGTTTTGCTTACTGTTATCGTACAAAGTGAGTTTTTTCAAAATCGCATACTGTAAGTAGTTGGTATCTTGAAACTCATCTACTAAAATGTATTTGAATTTCTTACGGTATTTTTCTAAAACATCATCGGGATTCAAATGTAGTAGATAGTATAATTGAAATAATAAATCATCAAAGTCCATTGCCCCTGCTTTCTTGCAACGAATCGTATACTTTGCATATATTTCATGCAGGTAAGGTCGCTTATTCGCTCGATCTGCCATCATTAACTCCTCCATTTGAGGATAAGCTTTTGGCGTAATCAAATTACTTTTGGCAGAAGATATTCTGGAATAAATGGCATTTACATTATAAATGTCTGGACTCAGATTCATATCCTTAATGACTGCTTTCAGCAAACTCTTGGTGTCATCTGTATCATAGATGGTGAAATTAGAGGGATAGCCAATTTTTTCTGCTTCTACCCGTAATATCTTCGCAAATGTAGAGTGAAAAGTACCTGCCCATACTTGGTTGGCCTTATCCCCTACCACTTTGGAAATTCGCTCCTTCATCTCTCTAGCAGATTTATTCGTGAAGGTTAAAGACAAAATTTGCCACGGCAACACGCCTTGTTCTATGAGGTAAGAGATTCGGAAGGTCAATACTCTCGTCTTCCCTGATCCAGGACCAGCTACGACCAGTACAGGGCCTTCGGTAGTGGTCACAGCCGTTCGTTGCACATCATTTAAAGCTTCTAGGTAATTTTGCATAGTTTTATAATCAATTTACTGATTCCACTCAGGCCGTTTTGTTCCATTGACTTTGAAAATATTCGTGCAAATTTAAGGAATCGAAAAGGGCTTCGCTAACTTAAACTTTATAAAACTATCTTTTTATGGATATAAAAGCTGCTCTACTAAAAGAACATTCTAAGAAACAATCCCAAAGGATTGCTGAATATATTGGAGGCGATCAAGCGCGCTTTGATGAATTAATGGATTTATTTTTTAATGAGGAATACCGAATCACTCAACGAGCTGCTTGGGTAATCAGTCATTGTGCAGATAAATATATTTTTTTGGTACAAGCACATCTACCCAAAATGGTAGCCTATATGGTAAAAGACGGAGTACATGTGTCCATTAGAAGGAATATTGTCAGAACTCTTGCCAAAATAGACATCCCAGAAGATTTGATGGGCCTAGTTGCAGATGCTTGTTTTGGCTTTTTGGCGAATGCTAAGGAAACGGTAGCGGTCAAAGCTTTCTCTATGGAGATTTTATATCAGATGTGTAAAAAAGAGCCAGATTTAGCGCATGAGTTAATTCCGCTCATTGAAGATAATATAGAGCATTTCGGAACGCCTGGTATACGGAGTAAGGGGAATAAAATATTGAGCAAATTGAGGACTAGTAAATAGACTTTTCGTGGATGAACTGGAATAGTCCTTCTAACCAGTGACTTCCTGTCACTAGTTAGTTTTAGAAAGATTTTAGCAAAAAAAAAGCCGTGCATCCCTGCACGGCTTTTTTACAACAAATTATAATCCCA
>CAYOBX010000604.1:0-3522 GCA_964402245.1 uncultured Saprospiraceae bacterium
ACATCCTGTAACCCATGGCGCAGCCGTGGGTATTCATACACGCCCCATATATGAGCATCCGTACACATCATAGTGGACATCCGTATACATCACGGGTATTCGTACACATCATATTCGTACCCCATGACGGCGGTCATCAGATTCATAAAAATCACCCAATCACCACATTAATCATTCGCTTCGGCACAACGATCACCTTTCGGATTGTCTTCCCTTCTGCCCATTTCTTAACAACCTCTAATTTCAACGCTGCTTTTTCCATCTCTTCTTTAGAAGCATCAGATGGGAAATTGGTAGTCCCTCTTTTTTTGCCATTGATACTGACAGGATATTCTATAGAATCTTCTTTTAAATAAGCTTCATCGTAGGTCGGATAGGTAGCGTGATGGACAGAACCACTTTCTCCCAAACGACTCCAAATTTCTTCTGTAACGTGTGGGGCAAATGGCGCTAATAAAATCGTCAATTCCTTTAAAATTGCTTTTTTATTACACTTCCATTTTCGCAAATCGTTGGTACAAACCATAAAGCCACTGACACAAGTATTAAAGCTAAAACGCTCAATATCTTCTGTTACTTTTTTAATGGCCGTATGCAAGATTTTATATTCGTCATTGCTTGGTGCTTCGTCGGAAACAGACCAATTCCCATTGTTGTCAAAAAACAAAGACCAGAAACGTTTTAAGAATTTGGAGACCCCATCAATCCCATTGGTATCCCAAGGTTTAGATTGTTCGATTGGGCCTAAAAACATTTCGTACATACGGAAACAGTCCGTACCATATCTACTAATAACGGTATCTGGATTGATAACGTTGTATCTAGATTTCGACATTTTACCCACCTCGGAATGGGTATTAAAACGAAATTGGGTAGCCCCTTCTTTTAAGGTAACTTTTCCATCTTTAAAGACACCATCTTTACTTTCAAAAGCCGCGTCTTTATAGATCGGTCGCCAATCTAAATATTTTTGAATACCTTCTGCGGTTAAGTAAGAATCCTCTTTTCCATAATCGCTAACGAAATCAATATGTGCATATACTTTAGCATAATTGCCCATATCTTCATCTGATACCATATCTGCACTTACGAACCGTCTAGCATCCTCTGGAGAATTTTTATCTAAATAAATATGTTCTATCACTCCTTGGATCATTCCTTGATTCACCAATTTTTTAAAAGGTTCATTGGTTGGCACTAAACCTTTGTCATACAAGAATTTATGCCAAAAACGAGCATACATCAAATGCGCTACGGCATGCTCTGCCCCACCCACATATAAATCTACATCTTGCCAATAATTGACGGCGTTTTGACTTGCTAAAGCTTCTTCATTACCTGGATCCATATAGCGCAAGAAGTACCACGAGGAACCTGCAACTGCTGGCATGACATCTGTTTCTCTGGTGAAGCCATTGGGCAAATTCGTCCAATCTTCCATTCTTGCTAAAGGAGAACGGCCGCCTTTGGCTGGTTTAAAATCTTCTGTATCAGGCAATTCTAATGGTAAATCCTCTACCTTTAATACATGGGCTAAACCATCCGCATCATACATCACAGGAAACGGTTCTCCCCAGTATCTTTGGCGACCAAAATTAGCATCTCTCAATTTATAATTAATGTGCATTTCACCAATCCCCATTTCTTCCGCTTTTTTACAAGCAGCCGTAATGGCTTCTGGTACTTCCATCCCATTTAAGAAACCAGAGTTTTTAATAATGCCTACTTTATCATGTAAAGTGGCACCGGGGTATTTGGACTTATCTACGACATCAATTATTTCTAAGCCGAATTTTGTTGCAAATTTATTATCTCTTTCATCATCACTTGGTACGGCCATAATTGCCCCTGTACCATAGTCTTTCAATACATATTCTCCAATCCAAATTGGGATTTTTGTATTGGTAAAAGGATTGATGGCATAGGCTCCAATGAATGCGCCTGTCACTTCTTTCTCTGCCATTCTATCTACCTCCGACTTGGCATTTACATAAGCGATATAATCCGCAACTCCTTGTTTTTGATCGTCCGTTGTCAATTTTGCAACTAAATCATGTTCTGGTGCCAAGACCATATAAGTAGCTCCATAAATGGTATCGGGTCGAGTCGTAAAAATCTCTATTTTTTCATCTGAATCGACTACATCAAAAAACATTGTTGCTCCCTCTGATCGACCAATCCAATTAGTTTGAATTGTCTTCAAAGAATCTGTCCAATCAATTTCGTCCAAATCATACATTAAGCGATCTGCATAAGCCGTAATTCGCAAGTACCATTGTTTCATGGCTTTTTGGATGACAGGATAACCTCCTCTTTCTGATATACCATCTTTGACTTGGTCATTCGCCAATACGGTTCCTAACTCTTCACACCAATTAACATAGCCAATCTTTCTATAAGCCAAGCGGTATTCCATCAAGGTATCCGCCTGCTCTACTTTGCTCATCGCCTTCCATTCCTCCGCAGTGAATTTTTGTTTAGAACTATTCGCCGCTTTCACCTTTTTATTTCCTTCCGCTGCAAAACGTTTTTCTAAATCGCTGATCGGCTTAGCCTTCTTTTCTATTCGATCATAATAATGGTCAAACAATTCAGTGAAAATCCATTGGGTCCACTTGTAATATTTTGGATTGCAGGTATAGACTTCTCGATCCCAATCAAAGGAAAAACCCAATGTTCCCAATTGCTCTCGATAACGTTCCATATTTTCCTTAGTGGAGGTCGCAGGATGGATACCTGTCTGCAATGCATACTCCTCTGCTGGCAAGCCAAAGGCATCAAAGCCCATTGGATGCAAAACGTTGTATCCTTTTAATCGCTTGTATCGCGCATATATATCCGAGGCAATATAGCCTAGTGGATGTCCTACGTGCAAACCTGCGCCCGATGGGTACGGGAACATATCTAGTACATAGTACTTGGGCTTGTCAGAATCATTGCTGACTTTGTAGGTTTTTTGGTCTTTCCAGTGTGCTCTCCATTTGGGTTCTATCTGTCCTGGTGTATAATCCATATTATTTGATTGTGCTGTCGTTACTAAGCCTTGAAAATTTAACCACTAATTCACGAATTCTTAGTGTGAGCTAGGCGAAATTAGTGAATTCGTGGTTTTAAAATATTATTTGCTTGTTTAGTTTAACATACTACATACTACCATCAATACTGGTTCAAAGTTCCATTTTTAAAACAGAATTGAATGGATTTGGAAAAAGAGGTGCGAAATTATGGAAAATGTGGGAAAGGTTGAAGTAGAAAGGAAGGGTTTTAATATACATAGTACCTTTTTGCTGGAAGCGAGACGAATAGTTGATATAGGATTATAAACCCTAACCAGCACACGTGATGCGCTAGCAGGGTTGTATCACCATTGCTCCATTCATAACTTGCACTACTTGGCGTGGCGGACAAAGTTGCCCTTGCTTCTGTACAATATTTTTCCTAATCCTCAAATTTATCTTATCTTTGAAATAAAACAAAAGCATGTCAAAACAGCGCACTTACATCAGTTTCGATTGGGCTTTA
>CAYOBX010000605.1:0-3505 GCA_964402245.1 uncultured Saprospiraceae bacterium
AACAAGATCTAAATTATTACTTAGTTTATTAGCACTTTCTGAAGGAGAAGATGTAGAGGAGTATAAATTCAATCTGTATGAAGGTAATACATTAAATTTTAAATGGGAAAATCACATTAAGAAATTTACTGGTTTTGATATCGTAGCTGGAAATCCGCCATACGTTGCTTCACGAAATATTGATACAGATTCAAAAAACTATTTGTCTAAGTGGGAGGTTTGTTCAACTGGGCATCCAGATTTATACATACCTTTTTTCCAAATAGGTATTGAAGACTTAAAGCCATATGGAATACTCGGATATATTACCATGAATACCTTTTTTAAAAGTGTTAATGGTAGAGCTTTAAGAAGTTATTTTCAAAAGAAAAAATATTTTTTTAGGATTATTGATTTTGGAGGAATTCAAATTTTTCAATCTAAATCAACCTACACATGTTTGTGTTTTATTCAAAAATGTGATTCTAAATATTTAAGATATTCAAAGTTGAGCAATGTTCAAGGATTAAAAAAATATATTCCTTCAAAAAAAATATTATATCAAAAACTTAATGCTAAAGGTGGCTGGAATTTGCAAAATATTGACTTAATAAAGAAAATTGAAGCAACAGGCTATCCTTTGGGGTTTGAATACATTACCAGGAATGGAATTGCTACATTAAAAAATGAAATTTACATTTTCGATCCAGTTGAAGAAGATAAAGATTTTTATTATCTTCAAAATGGTAGTTTATATCCAATTGAAAAAGGAATATGCAAGGACATTGTTAATCCAAACAAGTTAACTAAAATTGATAATCTCTCTTCTTTGAAGCAAAAAATAATATTTCCTTATGTTTTAAACTCATACAATAAATCAATTTTGATTCGAGAAGAAAAATTGAAAAAAACTTATCCTAAAGCTTATAAATATTTAAAAGATAAACAAGATATACTTAAACAAAGAGATAAAGGAAACTTAAAATATGAATGGTATGCTTTCGGAAGAAATCAATCGCTTGAAAAACTAAAGAATAAACTTTTTTTTCCTCATATTACACCACATATACCTAATTTTGTTTTTGATTCCGATGAAAATCTACTATTTTATAATGGTATAGCCGTTGTAGGTAAATCTAAAAGAGAGTTACTTTTTTTGCGAAAATTATTAAGCTCACGTCTATTTTGGTTTTATATTGTTAATACTAGTAAGCCTTATGGATCAGGATATTATTCATTGAGTCGCAACTATATCAAGACATTTGGAATATACCAATTTTCAAAAGAAGAAAAAGACTTTATCATCAAGGAAAAAGACAAGGATGCTTTAGATATATTTATAGAAACTAAGTATGATGTTCAATTATCTCAAAAATAACCTTATAATCGTTCTTTCTATCAGAAACAAATTTTAAATTACATACACTATTTCCAACTCTTAACAATCTTAGTGATTTTCTTAAACTGTCCTATATCTGTTTCCGAAATTCCACAGGTGTCAAATTCGTATATTTCTTAAAATACTTCACAAAATTAGTCGGTTCTTCAAAACCTGTCTTATAGGAAATTTCTTTGATGCTTAAAGCGGTATTAGTCAGCAAACGTTTAATCTCAATAATTAGAAGATCATTAATATAATTTTTGGCAGCTTGACTTTTCATTTCTTGGGTAATACGATTTAATTTTTTAGTAGAAAACATCATCTTATCTGCATAAAATTGGACTTGTCTTGTTTCAAATAAATGCTTTTTTAGTAAGCCTTGAAAAGAAATAAAATCTTTGTAATACAAAGAAGATGGGCTAATAACAATATTAGATTTCCTTACTCGCTCCGCCATACATAATAATATTTTCAAGGCCGACTGAATAATTTCTTCTGTGGCGAAATCATCAGGAGCAATAAATTCTGCTTCTATCTGATTCACTAAAGTAGTAATAATATTAATAGATGCTTCATCTGGTAATTGTAATACAGGAGCATATAATTGGTAATTATATAGGGTTAGGTGGTGCATTAAATTAGAACCCAAACTAGAACGTTCCAAGAATCTTTCTGTGAATAATAGAAAAGATGCTGCACGATCCATATTCCGCTCAAAGGCATGCACTTGGTCTTTTGCTACAAAAATGATACTCCCCTCTTTATAAGGATACCGCTTAAAATCAATAAAATGATACCCTTGTCCTTTCTCTATGAAGATAATGGCATAATACTGCAAGCGATGTGGTCGGAAAGGATCATGATCTTCTGGTGGATGATTTACTAAAAATTCTTTATTAGAAACAATTTCAAACTCAAATGCCTTTTTTTGGCGATTTTGAAAATTAACTTCTGGTATTTGATCTATTTGTTTCATGTATAATAAACTTACTAACAAGAATTTAAAGCAAAAATAAATATTAATTCAATTTGTATTTATTTTAATAAGAAAAGAAAAGAAGAAAAAAACGCTAGTCACAAGAGGGTTTCAAAGTTCATAAGAAAACCTAAATTAAAAGTTAAAAACGACTGTGACACTAAAAAACAGTCAATCGGCATTGTTTTTGCAACTTTTATTTCACCTTCCTTAGCGAAAAATCCCTATCCCCTTTTTTTAGTTAACGCTACTATATTTTTAAAGGCCTACGGTTTCCCCATAAATATACCTCCTCTCCCAAACACAAATAACACACAAATAACCTTTTCATCAGTTATTACTTACCAAGTAATAAACAGTATTCTTATTTCTTTTGGACAAGAAATAAGAAGTGCATTTGTATTATAGATAATCGCATTCAAAACAGAAGGCTTACACAGATATGAAATCAGTGTAAGCCTTCCTTTTTTGTGGAGATTGCCTGAGGAACTTTAAAATTTCAAATCCTTTTCTTTTGTGAGAAAATAGCCTGCACCTAAAGCAAATAAAAAAGCAATCCCTATATCTATCCAATGCATCAAATGAGCATTTCCATTAGTTCCTATTTCCAAAAGATTTAATATTACTACAGAAGCATCAAATATTAAAGAAAAGACTAGTATAGCTCTTCTTCCATACGATAATCTTGCAGGCATGGCCATCCAAAACATTACTCCTGCTGCAATTAAAGCACCACCAAACATTCGCATTATTAGCAAGGTGAAATTATTTAAATTAGTTGCACCATGTGCTTCCGCCAGTATATCTGGCAATATAACTAATCCAATACCATATAAAAAAGTAACAGCTCCTGCTGCAGATAAAAATTGTTTGACTTGCATAAGTTAATTAGTGTTTGTTTTTGTAAAATTAATTTTCTTAGATTTTGCTCGGCGGCAAAGCCGCCTCGCAAAGGGGTTTGGGGGTAGGATTTTACAAAGCTTAAAATCCTACCCCCAAACCCTCCTACCGCAGGCAACAAGATCAGAGGATCCAAATTTTATAGCACTAAAATAGAATTAAATTAACGAAACCGATAAATAATTTAGTACATGTGTTTATAAGTCTAAGAGCTTGTTTAAATTTCTACTTCCTGATAACCAGTATTTTAAGAACTTGACTTCCCATCC
>CAYOBX010000606.1:0-3500 GCA_964402245.1 uncultured Saprospiraceae bacterium
AAAGCAACTTAGTAACGACAAAAAAATAACTCCATCATTTGGACGGCTTCTTTTGGTCTCGCCCAAATGACGGATTTATTCTTTCGTCGTTCCTTAGCTATTCAAAAATCACAGATCTACTTTATATTTTTGGTGATACAAATCCCTAGCAATTCCTACCCAGTTGTGTTCCAAAATTCGAGTAGGGCTTACTCCTGTTACTTTGGCAATTAAAGAAAAATCCTCTTTTTCTAACATAGCGATTTGCTTATAATTTTGGAGTCCTTCTTTTTTAAGTATATCAGAGATAGCTGAATTAAGACCATCAATCTTAGTAAGGTCGTCTATTTCATCTTGATTATTAAACATGGACATCCGATTTAAAACAGTAGCTAACAACCCATTATATTGTGGTTTAGTATGTAAGATTTTTTTAGTCCCTAATTTATCATTTTCAAAAGATTTGAAAGTCGAAGTACTTACTCTTTTTTTAGGGGCAATGTTTTTTGCCAATTGTGCTTCTAAGGCAATCACCTTTTTCTTTTCAGCATTTAAGGCATTCTGTATTTCATTATAAGACTCATCCGTATGAGTGATGGTCTTAGATTTTTTAGAATTTTGTATTCCTAAATCCTTGATGGTCTCTTGATTTGATTTATTGACATCAAGAAGTTCTTTATTTTTTTTTCTTAGCCCATCCTCTTTTTCTTTTGATTCTTTTAAAGCATCCTTTACAGAACCATTCCTAATTTCTAATAATCTATTCTGAGTATTTGCCTCTAAATATTTCTTTTTCCATTTAGAACTAGTCAAGTATTTTCCAATTAAAAATGATACAATTCCAATCACTAAAACAGTGAGAATAGCAAATAATTGTGAACTCATAGTAGTTTGATTTTAAGGTTATAACCATAGCCTTCAGGCTAAAAATATTACTTATAGATGTGATAATCTAAAACTTATGAATTTGCTGGGTTTTGGCGAAGATGGCAGGCACTTTCAAAGTGCCTGCCATCTCTGTTATAGAGTATAACTTAGAAGTTAAAAAGTCAGGCTTAAAATCTTGACAACAAGACCCAGTTCTAAGTTATATTGTTTATGTGTAGTTTCTTTTTTACGTTCATTCAATATCAATTTCCACCCGTCTATTCATACGTCTACCTTCTGATGACTCATTGTCAGCAATAGGGCTTCCTTCTCCTTCAGATACCACTTTGATTCGCTTGTGAGGAATCTTATAATTAATTAATAAATTTCTGGCAGATAAACCACGAATTCTACCAAGTTCAAAATTATACTCTTCACTTCCTATGTTATCTGTATGACCAATAATTTTAACCGTTTTTTCAGGATAATCTGATAGGTAGTTTTGAAGATCTTTTACATAATCTTTGACCTTTTTATTCATGCGCACATTATGACTAGCATAACCAAAGGAAAGTGGTGTATCGGAAGCTGTGCGTTCTGGAGTGTCCGTATCGATTTCTGAACTACCCTCTTCCTCCGTTTCTATAGTTAGTAGATTAGCTAATGCATATTCTAAAGCAAGTTCTCTTTGGTTGGATTCATCTTCTTTATCAGGGAAAACAAAATTCATTTCCATCATTTTAGGAAAAGAATAATCTAAGTCATCAAAAATATTTTCCTCGATTCTACTATCAATTAAAACCTTTTCTGGGTTTAAAGAATAATTACTCAGCTGGCTTTTTAGATGATAAGCTCTAACTAATCCAATATTATCTATTCTCGAAGGAGCTTCTTCTCCTTCCATGTAAGGGCCAGTTAATTGTAAGAAATAATTTCTATTCTTATTCAAATAATATTCTAATGTCTTAATAGATTCTTTAGGTTCTTGAATAAATAAAACTTCCTCACCACCCTTAAAAAATTGAGCATTTCGCTCCAAATAATCAATAGCTTGATAGGCCGCTCTTAATTCTGATTCATCAAAAGTCGTGTTCTGTTTTGAGAATTTAAAATTAAATATTTGTTTCACCTTATTATCTAAATACAGATCCTCTTCCACTGCATCATTGGTAATAATCTGTTCGCCTGAAATTCCTTTCTCTTCCAGAATATTTTTGATGGCTATTGCTCTAGCTTTTCCTAAATTTGTTTCTTTAGTAGAATTTACTTCGTCTGAAGTATAAAGGCCAGTAATGATAACAGAGGTGGAAGGATTTTCGGCTAAAAAAGAGGAAATACTATTAATACCCTCCTCAAATATTGAATCTACAAGAACTTGTTCTTCAGAGAATTCAAAGGCTATTCCATCTTCCATACTGAAGATATTTCGATAGGCTAATTTTAATTTGGTGGGGGTTAAAGCATCAGAAGAGATTTCAGGGGCATTTATTGACGTTTCAATTTTAGAGCCACACAAATTTCTTACTTTACAGGTATAGTACCATGCCCCAAAAGCCAACCATATTGCTAAAATCAATAATGCCACTAAGTTTTTCACCATAGTATCTTTATTATTAGACATGTTAAATGAATATTACAAATATTCCGGTATTAATACAGTGGGTAATTTCGATAGGTCTATTCTACATAGGTTGGATGTCGTTTTCTCTAATTGAATCCTCTTGGCACCTAATTTTTATATTTATTTTGATTCCTTGGTTACACTTTTGTGCTACCCCATTATTTCATTTGTTAGGGATCTATCAATATTTAACGCCACCAGTATTTGTATTTAGGCCCAATAGCAAAAAATATGATCTACACAATGGAAATTTGATGGATTACATTTATGCATTTTACAAGAAAAAAAAGGGCGAATCAATACAGAAATATATATTAAAAAATTATGCCAATTCTTGTTTGCAGATTATTAGTAAGATAAATTGTGGGGAATTACCAAATACTGTGCAGATAGTAGGTTATAGTTATTTTTTCAATAAGCGCACAGCCAATAAACTAGGTTTTAAAATAGGAAAAACTGACACAGTAACCAAATTTTGTTCTTATTTAAATCTTATAGAAATAATTCTACTTTATTGTTTTATTAAAGGAAGGCTTGCAATTCCTAAATTTTGGGATGGAAAAACTTTCTTTACTACAGGAGAAGCATTATGCAAAAAGCAACAATTTATAGAGAATTTCCTAAAAAAATTAGATTAAGGAGCCAGAATACCCCAAAATGGAAATTTTTTCCCTTTTAATTCAAAAAAATAATAATAATTCTTTAATTTGCCCCTCTACGCAGTACATACTATAATTAATCTATGAGAAAGTTATAATTAAATTTTGAAATATTGAGAAATAGCAAATATGTGTTAAATGATTGTATCTAAAATTTCTTTAACCTTATTTAAAATAGCTAATCATAAATAAGTTAAATCTCTCCAGATTACATTAGGAATAATAACAAGTAGTATATGCAGTTTAACCATTAATAACATTACTTTTTCTTAAGAACTGTCATATAATTTCGATATATATCCTCAAAAAACTACTACATACTTAGTAACGACAAAACAATAACTTCGGCATTTGGACGGATTCTTTTGCCCTTA
>CAYOBX010000607.1:0-3496 GCA_964402245.1 uncultured Saprospiraceae bacterium
ATGTTTTGCTAAAAAGGAAAGTACTTTGGCAGCAGCAGCGGAGCGATTGGCAAAATTGGGATAGTTGTTAGAGTGCGCAAGTGTATGCATTTATGTACTAGACTCAAACAACTCTTCCCAAAGATAGGCTTTCAAAAACTGTCCATTCTTTAAATCTATTCCAGCCCAGTTTTTATGAAAAGCAGCATAACTATGGTAGATCTTATTGCCACTATATTTCTCATTTAATAATTGGGAAGTTTCCTGCAAAAATCGTTCTCCAATCTGGCGAGGAAATTTCTTTATTTCAAAAGGCATGCTATCAGGTTCTTGTTTCCATTTACTCATTGCTACCCTACTGGCATTTTCAAATGCTTGGGTAATCTGATAATGCATGTCTTGGGTGGTGTAATTAAAAATAGTCAACAATTCTTTATCTGCTTTGAGCAATTCATAAATCGCTCGATTCATTTTGATGGTCCAAAGACTCCCTCGCTCATGCCAGCCTTTTTCATATAAATATAGTTGCTGATGATTAAAGCCTTCTTCAGCGAGTACCTCTAATAAATTCGGATAATTTAAGACTTGATCCGCATGCGCATTCATATACTCAATGGCATATTGCGAAGGAATTCCATTATCTGCTTTTATTTTTTGAACAAATCCTTTCGCATCCAAAAAAGTGCGAAATACTTTTACTCGATTGGCAGATCGCTGTAATACATTGGCTCCCAAACCATGCATCCGAACGGTCATATTATCTAGATCGCTTAACTCTTTTATGGGTTTCAAAAACCAACCGCCCATTTGCTCCCCTGAATTACCAAACAAATAGGTCTTATAGGCATCCTTATATTCATAGAGCAATTGCTTCCCCTCATGCAAATACCAAGCATTAAATTCTTGACTAGTCATTCCAAACGGAACAGAGCCATAAAAATTGAGGCTACTATTATCGGGTTCGTCATGATAGTTAACCGAGCAATACAAATCAAAAGATTCTTCGTTGAAATCCATTCCTAAAATGAGGCGTTGCAATAAGCTTTCTTTCCGCTCTTTTTCTTCTTCATTTAAAGATCTTGGTCGTATATCTATTCGACCATTACTATTAGTTTTTAATAAATCGACCCATTTACTAATAAGTCCTCGAAAGAGTTCATTACCAGGATGAGACTGTATTAACATATTTAAGGGAGGAAGTGCTGCATTTTTTATAAAGTGCTGATAAGAGGATAATAAACCAGTGCCAGCTATCGCCCCGAGTCCTACATAAAGTCCATTTTTTATAAAGTTTCTTCTAGGAGCAGATTCTATCTCTACTGGGTCTAGTTCCTCGATACTTTTAGTAGTTTCTTGGATCTCTGTTTCTAAGGAAGTTTTATATTCTTCCAGGCAAGTTCTAATTAAAAATTGTCGTCCTGACTTATCCGTCGGTTGTAGGTCTTGAAATGCCCCTCCTTTTTCTAGCACAAAAGCCGCTAAATAGCCCCAAGTATCTGTCCATTTTTCCTTATCCTCAAAGCAGCGAACCAAGGTGCGATCACTGACGCGTCCAGCTTCCCCTAAGTTTTCAGCAATTTTATTAGCTAAAAATCTAGCATCTGCATAGGGGGCTGTAATGGATTTGATCCCAGCTTTCTCTAAGGCCGCCTTCAATAAATACTCCTTGATAAAGTGGGATTGCATGCTTAGTTTTTTAAATGAGTTTTTTAAATGATGAATGATGAATGATGAATTCTTTGACGTTGACTTCACATTTCGTTGAAATCATATTAAAAAAATAAAAAATCGTTTTGTTGATAATCAATAAGTTATAGGAGATTTTGATAAGTTCTCAATACCACTTAAATGTCAGAATTAGGATTTATAAGATTTCAGGATTAGTAGGATTTTGAATTGTGCTACTGCTCAAAAATCCTACGAATCCTGAAATCCTATGAATCCTAATTCTGACAGTGATTGGTATTTTTCTCATTCATTATTCATCATTTCTCATTCATCATTAAATAAACACATCGACAATACCTAACTAATTGATTTTCTGTCATTTGACGATCACTTGTCGTTACTTGTCTATCCACTGTCCATATACTTCTTTCTACATTGCCACTGCAAATGACCAGTAATATTTTACTTAACTCGTCGGAAGGGAATACCATCCGACGAGAAAGTTTTACCTCATATAACCAGTAAAAGACCAAGATAATATAAAAAAATATTTCAAAGAAATAATATACCTCCAAAACTTAAAACACCCCTTTTCGCTTCTTGTGGGATCACCCGAAATTTTAAGTGGGGGTTGAGAGTCAAGGGTCTAAAGTCTATTAAATCTAGGCGTATAGGCTCTTGAGCTCTGCTCCTTATTTCTAAACTTTTTAAACCAGATGTTATGAAAGTAGTAATGATTGTTCTTCCCCTTTTTCTATGTCTAAGTCAATTTTTGCATGCCCAAGAATCTGGGCCACAGCCTATAGGTGCTACTGTTCAAGAGCAACCTCCCGAATACTTAGGCTATTTGGACATCAATGGAATACTTCCTTTAAAATCTGCTCCTAGCCCCAACGATGCTGCTTTTGAAGCGAAATATTGGTTCAGTAAAACGCCTAGTTTGCAAAACAGCTTTGGATTGAGCTGGCAGATTGGTTTCAATGAAGGCTATGGTAAAAGTGATACTGATTTTATGGTAGATGGGCTCATGGGAAAAGAGTTGGCCTATTTGTATAATTATGTATCTGCTAGATATAAAGTAATACTAGGCAAGCAAAAGATTCGTCCATACGCAGAAGTAGGTGGAGGCTATTTATTTATGCGCCACGAATTAGTAGAACGCCCCCTTAACCCCAATTATGACCAAAACCATAACTGCCCTGACAATAATGAATTTTTACGAGAGTCTACCTCCATTCGAAACCAACATAGAGCAGCAGTAGATTTGGAAGCAGGTTTGAATATTTACTTGACCGATAATGTTAGTTTAAATGTTGGGGTGGGTGGTATTATTTCTAATAATATAGGGCACTTAGAAGAAGTGAATCAATCTGCTTTTTTAGAAAACGTTACTACAACGCCAACTGCATATCAGTTTTCTAATAATATTTTGCAGTCTGCTAGTTTAAAAGTTGGAGTGTCTATCCGACTGTTTGAACGTGCTTATGAAGAAGAGCAGAATCCTTGTTGTTGTGACGAAAAATCTAATTCACACTATATTATTGATTATACGGTGAGTAAAAGTTGTAGTAAATAATTGTTGAAACTGTTTTGAAAAATCAATTCGTACGAAATCTGCCAGTTTTTGAAAAACTGGCAGATTTATAACTCTGCCGAAATCAAATTTCTATAAATTATATAAAAAAAACTAAGGGACATTTGAAACCATACAACTTGTAGAATAGAGAAGCGAGAACAGAGAATAGAGGTAGATTTTCGTTTACAAACAATGAATTATCGTAGTTTTTTAAACGAATTGTGTCTCTATTCTCGCTGCTCTGCTCTCTGTTCTAAAAAGTGTATGGTTTTA
>CAYOBX010000608.1:0-3479 GCA_964402245.1 uncultured Saprospiraceae bacterium
ATCGACCAAATATCTTCAAATTACCCGACAGGATTAACTTGAAAGACTACTAAGGGTGAAAAAGAATAACCACGAATTCACGAATTAAATACAATTTCACTAATTCTAAAAGTGAGCAACACAAAAATTAGTGAATTCGTGTTACAATTAGTGAATTCGTGGTTAAACTAAATCGTAAATATCAAGCCTAATTACTATCCAATTAAATTTGAGTAAGTTTTTTTCTTAATATTCTCTATATTTGGGAGAATAACTCCTATATCTAGGGGAGGCAAATTAAATTCAAATACTAACAGAATGAAACCATTTCACACTTTATTATTAATAGGTATCAGTTGCTTATTCTTTTGTTGTGCGCCAATCAATGCACAGAAAGTTACTAAAAGTACAAATAACTCCAATACCACCAAATACGATGAATCCTTATATGATGCCGCTCAATGGCGGAATATAGGCCCATTTAGGGGGGGGCGTTCTGCCGCAGTAGCAGGAGTGGCGAACAAACCTAATCTATACTACATGGGCGCAGCAGGTGGCGGCGTATGGAAAACTACAGATGGAGGCCAACATTGGAACAATATATCTGATGGCTATTTTGGAGGATCTATTGGAGCCATTGCCGTCAGTGAGTATGATCCTAATGTGATCTATGTCGGAGGGGGAGAGGTGACCGTAAGAGGAAACATGTCTTATGGATATGGGATGTGGAAATCAGTAGATGCCGGAAAAACATGGACCTCCTTAGGTTTGGGAAAAACGCGCCATATACCAAGAATCCGTATTGATCCTAAAAACCCTGATATTGTTTATGCAGCGGCACTAGGTAATGTATTTGCACCGAATAACGAAAGAGGCGTATACAAATCAACCAATGGAGGTGCTACTTGGAAAAAGGTCTTATATATCAATGAGGAAGCTGGAGCATGTGATTTGTTGATTGATCCCAATAATCCTAGACATATCTATGCGACGACTTGGAAAATTAAAAGAACTCCTTATAGTTTAGAAAGTGGAGGTGAAGGTTCAGCAATTTGGAAAAGTACAGATGGCGGAGACAACTGGACGGATATTTCTACTAGAAAAGGAATGCCTAAAGGCGTTTTAGGGATAAGTGGTATCGCTGTGTCACCAGTCAATTCAGATAGAGTATGGGCATTAATAGAAGCTAAAGAGGGGGGCTTGTTTAGGTCAGATGATGGAGGCGAAACTTGGACCAAGATCAATGCAGAAAGAAAATTAAGACAACGTGCATGGTATTATACACGTTTGTATGCTGATCCACAAAATGAAGACGTAGTATATGTTTTAAATGTTCGTTTCCATAAATCAAAAGATGGCGGAAAGACTTTTAATGCCATTAGCACCCCACATGGAGATCATCATGATTTATGGATTGCACCAGAAGCACCAGACCGTATGGTCATCGGAGATGATGGTGGTGCACAAGTAAGTTTTGATGGGGGTACCAATTGGAGTACTTATTTTAATCAACCGACCGCACAATACTACAGAGTAACAACGGACAATAGCTTTCCTTATCGAATATATGTGGCACAGCAAGATAATAGTACACAGCGAGTGCTACACCGGACAAAGGGAGGATCTATAGGAGAGCGAGATTGGGAAACAACAGCAGGCTGTGAATGTGGTCATATAGCTATTGATCCACGTAATAATGATATTGTATATGGAGGCTGTTATGATGGGTATATAGAAAGGAAAGACCATGATAAAGATTCTGAACGTAGAATTAATGTCTATCCTGATCTACCGATGGGTTGGGGCGCAGAAGGGATGAAATACCGGTTCCAATGGAACTTTCCAATCTTTATTTCCCCTCATGATCCAGAGAAATTATATACAGCTTCTAATCATTTACATGTAAGTTATAATGAAGGGCAGAGTTGGGACATTATTAGCCCAGACTTGACAAGAAATGATCCAGAAAAACAGAAATCTTCTGGAGGTCCGATTACTCAAGATAATACTTCTGTAGAATATTACTGCACCATTTTTGCAGCGGCAGAATCTCCAAGAGTCAAAGATTTATTATGGGTAGGTTCGGACGATGGCTTAGTCAATATGTCTAAAGATGGTGGTAAAAACTGGACAAATGTAACACCACAAGGTTTGCCAAAATGGGCCATGATTAATAGTATAGAGCCTGATCCACATAACGATGGAGGTTGTTATTTGGCTGCTACTTTATACAAAGCAGGTGATTTCAGACCCTACCTATACAAAACCTCTAACTATGGACAAACTTGGACAAAAATCGTAAGCGGTATTCCAAATGACCATTTTACAAGAGTGGTCAGAGTAGATCCTGTGAAAAAAGGAATCTTATATGCAGGTACAGAGACGGGTATGTATGTATCCTTTGATGATGGTTCAAATTGGCAGTCTTACCAAATGAATTTACCAATAGTTCCCATCACAGATTTAACGGTTAAAGACAATAATCTGATTGCTGCTACTCAAGGTAGAAGTATATGGATGATTGATGATTTAACGGTATTACATCAGATGAATAGTGATGTTGCCAGAGCAAAGACGCACCTATTTAAGCCAATGGATAGTTATAGAATGGGCGGTTTTCAAAATAAGAAAGTAAAGAATGCAGGAATGAATCATCCTAGTGGGGTGATGGTTAATTATAACCTAAAAGATACTTCTTTACTAAAAGATGTGGCTTTATCATTTTATGAAGCAGATGGTGATTTGATTACTACTTATTCTACTAAGTCCAAAGAAAAAAAGAACAAGCTAACTGTTAAAGAAGGTAGTAATCAATTTGTTTGGAATATGAATTATCCAGACACTGAAAAGTTTGATGGGATGATATTATGGTGGGGTTCCTTAACAGGACCAAAGGCCATTCCAGGTGATTATAAAGTAAGGCTTACTGTCGATGGGGTAGAGCAGACACAAGATTTTAAAATCTTACAAGACCCCCGTTCAGAGGTGTCTCCAGCAGCAATGCAGCAACAGTTTACGTTCGTAAAAGGGCTTAGTGATAAACTGAATGAGACGCATCAAACGATTAAAGACATAAGACAAGTAAGAGATCAATTAGATAATTATAAAAAACTAATTGGCGATCAAGAAGGAATGGAAGATGTGCTAAAATTAGCAGAAGAGATTAATGAGAAAATGACCAAAGTGGAAGAAGCACTCTACCAAACTAAAAATAGAAGTCGTCAAGATCCATTAAATTTTCCAGTACGATTAAATAATAAATTAGCCCATTTAAATTCTTTAATTCAAGGTAGTGATTTCCCACCTACGGAGCAGATGAAAGAGGTAAGGAATGAGATTACTAAGCAAATAGATTCTGAGTTGGCTACTTTCCAACAAATCATTGGTACGGATTTACCTAAATTTAATCAACAGGTGAAGGAACGGTCTATAGATGCGATTATCTTGAAGAAGAAGGAGGTGGATCTGAACTAGGAGTTACCTGAGGGAAAATTGAACAC
>CAYOBX010000609.1:0-3477 GCA_964402245.1 uncultured Saprospiraceae bacterium
CAGGACGGCGATCCTTTAGCACAGGCCGAACAGCCGCCATATGATCCAATATTTCAAAATCAACCTTTAATATATCGGCGAGCCGTTCCTCTAAATATGCCTTGCCTGCTAGGGTAGGCGTATTAGTCAAATCTTCCCATTCATAATTGGAACCAAACCAGTAAACATCCTCTCCAACGGGAACTAAAAATTGGTTCTTTTTAATTATATAGGGCGTTTGGAATGTAGGAATTCTTAACAACAGAACTTCTCCTTTTGCAGATTCAAATGGTAAATCTTTAAACCATGGATTGCGACAAGCAGCATATCCTTCGCAAAAAATGACTTTTTTAGCTTCTATATCTTTATAAGTAACAGAATCCTCCTTGACTTGTAGGGCTGCATAATCAAAAGTGCCAATTTTTAATTGACCTTTGGTTTTATAATGCAATTGAAAATAGTTAATCATTCCCCTTAGATCTACTTTTGCGCCATGCACAATTCCATATCCACCTGAATTATGGATAATGCCACTTAAATCTTGCGATAGCTTTTTACTACTTAAGTATTGTTTGTATTCTTCATAAGATGTTTTGGTTACCCAATTATTTCCTTCCACATTCGATTGGAAGTAACGAATGATCTCCATTTCCTTAAATATGGGTACTTCTTTAGGTAGGTCAATAAAAGCTTCTATTTCTTGATAGGTCTGTTTAGCAAAAGGTAATAAATCTTCTATCATCCAACTTTTTACAAAACGTCTGCCCGTAATAGGATTAATAATACCTGCTGCAATATTGGTTGAAGAGTCTGCATAGTTATTGTCAATAATCATAAAGGACTGACCTGCTTTTTCTAAGAACCACGCTAACATTGTTCCTGCAATACCTTGTCCAACTATTAAATAATCTACTTTTTTATTCATCAATTCTGGGTTCTTTTTATATATTTTGAGCAACCGTATGGGCAACCCTTGTGGTTGCCCCTACGGTTTTTATTGATTTAGATGCGAAAAGGAATTAAGATATTCAAATGTTTTAATAAATCGAGTGCCATACCAAGAAAATGCTTCACCATCCACTAATTGGATCGGAATATTTGGAAAATGAACTGCTAATTCATCAATATGCTTTTGCTTAAAAGGAAAGGGTTCAGATGATAATAAAATAACATCAGGGTGAACTGTTTTCATCTCTTCTATAGAAACAATAGGGTAACGTGTCTGCTGACCAAATACATTATCGAACCCCGTTAATCGCAGTAAGTCATGTATATAAGTATCCTTACCAATCGTCATATATGGATTTCTCCAAATTAGATATGCCGCTTTTTGTCGATTATTAGTGGACAAAGATAATTGAAGTGCTTTTGATTGTTGGATTATTTGATTGCAAGCCATTTCTTTTCGTAAAACCTTACCTAAGCCAGCGATCATATCCAGAGCTCCTTCAAAATGAGGGACATCACTAATCCAAACAGGGTATTTTTCGGCAAGTGCTTCTATTTGATCTTTTTGATTTTCTTCCTTGTTGGCTATAATTAAATCAGGTTGAAGTTGCTCAATCCGATCTAGGTGTATTTGTTTGGTGCCACCGACTATTTGTATGGGCTTTAAGGCTTCTTTTGGGTGGATGCAAAACTTAGTTCTACCAACTAATTGACCTATTAAACCTATATCATCTAACAATTCAGTAATGGAAGGAACCAAACTGATAATTCGTCTTGGTGTTTCGTTAACATTAAGATTTCTTCCAATTTGATCGAAAAATATGCTATTCATGGGATAAAAATCGCTATTTTTTAGATACAAACTTTTATTTGACTTAATAAACTCCTATTTTTAGCCTGTTAATCTGCCTTTCCTTTTTTCAATCTGAGTTTGAGACAACTTTCATCATTACTACTGGATATTCACACACTTTTAAATTGGCTAGACTATCTATCCATGCAAAGGTAATGTTGAATTAAATAGGTTATCTTAAAATTTGATAACCCTTCCTAACGTTATATAAGCACTACTTGTAAGAGGGTATAAGACCCTTCCATTATATTATATCACAATTCAGACAGCAATACTATGAGAATACCTCAAATAATCTACGGGGTACTAATTGGTTTATTTTTAATTCCATTTACGGGATTTAGCCAAAACGGACTTTTAGAGAAAGCAAATAATCAGTATGAACTTCACAATTTTAAAGAAGCGATTACTACCTACCAACGCTACATCAAAAAAGATAGGAATAATATTCCTGCTAAAGGAAAATTAGCAAATAGCCTGAAATATTTAGGTCGCCAAAAGGAAGCATTACGCTGGTACAAAGAGATTAGCTTTGCAGGAAAGGACTATCCTGACTTCCAATTCCAACACGCTCTTTTGTTGAAAGAATTAGGCGATTATAGAGAGGCTAGAAAAATATTTCTCAATTATGCAGAGAAATATCCAAAAAAAGGAATACACTTTGCGGAGAGTTGTTCCCTTGCAATAGAAAAGCAATCTTCTCCATCCACCTATGAAATTGTTCAAGAATATGTAAGCAGCGATGCGGCTGATTTTGGACCAACCTTCTTTGGAGATGGGGTAGTATATAGTTCGTCTAGGATTGATTATAGCGAAAAGGACAAACAGAGAGATGATCTTAATCAGTTATTTATATCAAATATTGACTTCAATGGCAATCTAGGAAATCCACAAGTATTTCACCAACAATTTGAAGGTTTTAATGAAGGTCCTATTTCTTATTCTCCTGATGGAAAATGGGTAGCAATTACTAAAAATAATTTTATTGATGGGATTCGTCAAATACCTGAGGCAGGCTTGAATCTAAATATCTTTATTGCCGAAGTTTTACCAAATGGGGAATGGCAAAGAGAAGTATTTTTTCCATTCAATGGGACTAATTTTTCTACTGGTTATCCATCTTTTTCTCCTAATGGCAATGCTTTGTATTTTGCTTCAGACCGACCAGATGGATTTGGAGGCTTTGATTTATTCGTTAGCTATCGTTCTGGTAATACTTGGACAACACCTGAAAACTTAGGCCCGACTGTCAATACAGAAGGTAATGAAATTACTCCATTCTTTAATGGCTCAGACTTGTTTTTTGCATCAGATTGGCATCAGGGAATGGGTGGGTTCGATGTGTTTAGAGCAAGCTCTAATGGAACCTTTTGGGATAAAGTATATAACTTAGATACACAAATCAATTCTCCAAAAGATGACTACGGATTTATTTATGATAGTGGTCGAAATATTGGTTACGTTGTTTCTAATAGAGATGGAGGAAAAGGTAAAGAAGATATTTATAAAGTAACTAGAAACTCTAATTACGCAGGTAATAACAATGGCGGCAACTATGGCGGCAACCAAAATAATGGCGGCAACTATGGCGGCAACCAAAATAATGGTGGTAACTATGGCGGCAACCAAAACAATGGTGGCAACTATGGCGGCAACCAAAATAATGGTGGTAACTATGGCGGGAATCAAAACAATGG
>CAYOBX010000610.1:0-3470 GCA_964402245.1 uncultured Saprospiraceae bacterium
ATCGGCAAGCAGTAGCTTTGGAATAGTTTTTTAGAGGCAGCAATTTTATTAGGCATTTTTGAAAAAATGCCTAATAAAATTGCTGCCTCTAAAGAAAAATATCAAACATACTTGTTGCCGGGTATCAAGAGGAAAAACCTTAGCCTGACGGCTATGGTTGGTAACTTCAACTCAATATTGAATCCATCTGTGTAACTCTATATAATAATACGTAACTAAACTACTATTCAAAAATGAAAAACGCATACCTGTTTTTACTCTTAACATTTTTATATATCTTAGTCGCCAGTTGCCAAACAGCTACCATCAAGGAAGTGGTATCAACCACTCCCTCAGTCAATACATATGAAAACTTAACAACTCTATTCCAAAAATGGAGGACCTTTGAAACACCTCCCTTATTAGAGGGCGCACCCGATTATACCAAAGCAACTTTTGAAAAACGTTGGCCTGCTTTCAAACAAATACAAAAAAAATTACTCGCTATAGATACAACAGGTTGGTCCGTAGCACAACGAGTAGATTGGCATATAGTCTGGGCAGAAATGAATGGGTATGATTTTAACCATCGGATTCTAAAACCTTGGGAAAGAGACCCTGCTTATTATAAAGCCCTTTGGATGTATCGCAGTGATGTCCCCGCACATGAAGGCCCGACCAATCATGGCACGACCGAAATATGGACTTATCAGTTTCCATTAAGTGCTTCAGAAAAAACTCGCTTGTTAAAAGATTTACAAATTATTCCACCGTTAAATACGCAAGCCAAAAAGAATCTAGTTGGCAATGCTAAAGACCTTTGGATAACAGGTATTCGAGATATTCGTTCCCAAAGTAAAAATCTCAAAAACATATTGGATCAACCGGGCGTATCGGAGGATAAAGAATTAAATGATGTGATTCAAAAAGCCATTAACTCAACCAATGATTTAGTGGTTTGGTTAGAAAAGGAAGGAACATCTAAAACAGGGCCGTCAGGCATCGGTAAAGAAAATTATACCTGGTATTTACAAAATGTACATTTGGTCCCTTTGACTTGGGAAGACGAGGTAATGATTTTAAAACGAGAACTGGCGCGTGCTTGGTCTTCACTAAAACTAGAAGAACATCGGAATAGAAAATTACCGACTTTGTCAGATGCAGATTCCCCTGAGGCCTATGCTGCACTAGCAGAACAATCTGCCCAAAGTTTGATGCGCTTTTTAGAAGAGGAAGATATAGTTACCGTCAAAGATTACTTCGACCCTGCTCTACGAGAACACTTAGGCGGTTTTATTCCAAAAGATAAGCGTAATTTCTTTTGGATTACAGCCCACTATGATCCAAGACCACTCTACTCTCATTTTTACCATTGGTTTGAGTTAGCTAGGATGGATATTACACCTCATAAAAGTGCAATTCGGCGAGACCCATTGCTTTATAATATTTTTGATTCTAGAAATGAAGGGATGGCTACCGCTGTAGAAGAAATGTTTATGCAAGCAGGTTTATACGATGATAATCCTAGAGTGAAAGAAATCGTTTACATCATGATTGCGCAGCGGGCAGCAAGAGGATTAGGATCACTTTATGCCCATGCCAATGAAATGACGATGGAAGAAGCAGGAGGTATCCATTCCGAATACACCCCAAGAGGATGGATGAAGACAGAAAAGGAACTTTTAATCTTTGAACAACATCTCTATCTACGACAACCAGGATACGGCACTAGTTATATTACTGGAAAATATTTGGTTGAAGATGCGATGGCAGAGTATGCTAGACAACAAGAACTCCAGAATAAACCATTCCAACTAAAAGACTTTTTTGATACTTTAAATACTATTGGTAATATTCCAATTTCTTTAGGGAAGTGGGAAATGACAGGTATGAATATTCAGAATCATTAACCCAATTTTAAACAACTTTAGAATATATAAATCCTCATAAGCAGAGTGACTAAGCTGCAAGTATAATTTAAACCACAAAAGTCACAAAAGACACCACACCAGTCTTTTGTGAACTTTTGTGACTTTTGTGGTTCCTTCTAAATCTAGGGCTGAGTCCACTCTTTTAAGGAGCCTATAAATTCCTTTTGTTGATCTATGAATACATTATGCGCGCAATTATCTAGATACTTTACTTTATGCTCTCCCACCATCCCTTTTAATTCATCTACTTGTGCTATGGAATACAAACCATCTTCCTTTCCGTAGATGGCGTATATTTTAACTTCTTTAATCTTTAATCTTTGCAAATTTTCTTTAAGTGATATAGTAGTATATTGTTCATTTTCCCAAAATTTTTGAGGTGCTAAATATTCCATTTTAGAAGCGTATTTTTTTAGTAGCGTATCAGACTGCATTTTTTGATATAGTAGGATAGCCTCTTTATTAGGATTTTTGGTGGAATAGAAACCATTTGACATTGCATGCATAAAACTATAAGAACTATATTCTAAACTTGAACTATCCATTTTTTCTAGCATACTTATGTAATTCAAGTTGACCTTATCGTTTTTCTCTAGGTATATTGCTTTGCATTTAACTACAATATTTGTTAAAGTCTCCTGTATGGAAATGGGGGCACCAACTAAAATTAAAGTCTCTATTTTTTCTGGATATTTATCCGCAAAAAGAGTTGCGACTACTCCACCAAAACTATGACCTAACAAGCTTGCTTTTTGTAGTCCGTAGATTTCAAAGATTTGATTTAAGTCGTCAAAAGTTTGATTAAAAGTGAATTCAGCTTTCAAATCTTCATTACGTCCTTCGCCACGCCTGTCGTAGGAAATGACATAAAATCCATTATTCGCTAGTTCTTCAGCAGTAGTTCTTTCAAATACTACGCTGTTGTAACCTGGTCCACCGTGTAAAAAAATAAGCGGTGTATCTTTTTCATTTCCGAAAGTTTCTACTTGTAAATTTTGTGTGAATGCGTTATTTCCAATTATAAAAAAAAATAGTAAAGTCAATATTTTATTCATTAGTTTCTGATTTAAAGCTTGTTTAAAATTTATACAAACTGAGGTGCGTAATTATTTCTCTAATAACTATTAGGAATTGATTAATTTTATATTTAAACTTGCTATCAATCTACGAGTATTAATAAATGATAGCCCCAATCTAATAATAAAAATTACTGCATGGCTAATTCTAACTTTTGGATGAACTTATTAAAAAAGGTGGCTAAAGTAGTCCTTAAAAATTATGGTATTAGGACTACTCCACCTACTATGAATCAACATGTTGTTCCGCACCCTGATGGCTGGGCCGTAAAAGGAGAAGGCAACGAAAAATATACGGCTATTTTTGATTTGCAGTCAGAGGCCATCGACCGAGCAAAAGACATTGCTTATAACTATGGTTCTTCTGTAGTGATTCATCGAAAGGATGGGACGATTCGAGATCGGATCAGTTATAAGCAGTAATTGGGGTATTAAACGCAGAGGTGCGGAGATGCGCGTTACATGTAATGCTCCGCGGCTCTGC
>CAYOBX010000611.1:0-3447 GCA_964402245.1 uncultured Saprospiraceae bacterium
TGTCTCCGTTTATATGATAAACTTACGTACAAAAAACGTTCCATAGAGGAACGTTCTTCTAATCTTCTATCTGAGTTTATCTAACTCCATGCATTAATCTTTTCATCAATGGATTTAATATCAAAAATATTATTCCCACCAATGCAGGAACTATTGTAAATATTAAAAAGAAATGAGACATAGAGAACTTTTCGACTATAGTATCAATATACTTCCCAATGGTTCCAGCGGATAGATTTCCTAAGAAATTTACTAAATACCAAACACCAAACATCATTCCAATCTTTTTAGGGGGCACTAGTTTAGACACATATGATAATCCTACCGGAGAAACACATAGCTCTCCCATTGTATGCAGCAAATAAGCTAGTACAAGCCATAATAAACTAACTGAAGCTGTTTTAGCGCCCTGCGGAATCCCACTAGATCCATAAGCTAAAGCCGCAAATCCAATGGCTAATAAAAGCATTCCTATACCAAATTTTATTGCCGCAGGAGGATTATATTTACTTTCCCACCATTTTGAAAATAGAGGAGCTAAACCGATAATAAAAAGGGAATTCAAAATCAAAAACCAAGATGCCTCAATCTCTGCATTTTCTTTAGGAATAATAATACTTAGCTTCCAAAAAACTATTCCCCAAATACTTAAAAAACTAAAACCTAAAACAATATTTGATAAAGAGATTTTTCTAAATGTTTCTCGAAAAAGCTTGTACAAAACCCAAGTAATAATCAATAATGGGACTGTTGAAACAAGCACATCAATAATCTTGAATACAATAGCTGAATTCCCTTCTAAAGTTCTTTGTGTATAATCACTGGCGAAGATGGTCATAGATCCACTAGCCTGTTCAAAAGCCGCCCAGAAAAAAACTGTAAAAAAAGCTAATAATCCAACTACAATGTAACGATCTCTTTGTATGTTTCCAGACACTTTTTCGGCAATCTCCACATTTTCAATAGCATCTGAAAGGTCTATTTCTTTAGAAGGTTGTTTCCCTACATTCTCAAAAATACCTCTTCCAAACCAAAATTGTAATGTTCCTAAAAACATAAAAATGCCCGCTAGACCAAAGCCCCAAGAATAACTTAAATTATTAGCCAAAAAACCGCATAACAATACTCCTAAAAATCCTCCTGCATTGACCCCCATATAAAATATGGTAAAGGCTCCATCTTTTCGCTCTGGATATTTATTATATAACCCACTAACTATTGAAGTAACATTTGGCTTAAATAGCCCATTCCCAATAATCAAAAATGCTATACCAAGATAAAGTGTCATTTCTGTTTCTAATGCCATGGCTGCATGCCCAAAAGTCATGGCCAATGCTCCTAAGGCTACGGCTTTTTGATATCCTAAAAACTTATCTGCCAGCCAACCGCCTATCAAAGGCGTCAAATATACCGTACTTGTATATATACTTAAAAGCCCTACTGCTTTTTCATTACTCCAATCCCAACTTTTAACCAAAAACAAAACGAAAATAGCACGCATTCCATAGTATGAAAAACGTTCCCACATTTCTGTAAAAAACAATACAAATAATGCCGGCTTATGATTTAATAAGCTAAACTCATTTACGTTACTAGATGTACTCATATGTTATATTTAATACAAAAAACCTCACAATTTTAATATTGTAAGGTTTTTAATTATAGTTGTTATTCTAGTTGTCTGCCAATTCGAAACCTTCAGCTTCATCATGTTTTAAAACCCTTTCATTGTCTTCAGCACCATGTGTCAATCCTTCCAATTTCTTTCTAAAAATCAATACAAGTAATCCAAAAACTACACAAAATGCAGCAATCCCAGTAAAAATGGTGAACTCTCCTAACTTTTCTGAAGCTTCTCCCAAAATCCCAGCCAGTTTATTACCAAAACCTGTCATAGCAAAATAGACCCCCATCATAATAGATGCATACTTAAGAGGTGCAAGTTTCGTAATATATGATAATGCAACCGGAGATATACATAATTCACCTATAGTATGGAAAAGATAAGCAAGAACTAACCAATACATTGCCGATGAACCTGTACTTTCATATTGTGAAGATGCTGCAGACATAAAAAAGAAACCAGTACCCATAATAATAAGCCCGAGTATCATCTTGAATAAAGAGGTTGAAATTTTACCTTTTAATTTTCTCATCGCCCAATAAGCTGCAACTGAAGTTCCCAAGAAAATAATAAACATAGCATTAAGTGACTGGAACCAGGAAGCTGGCACTTCAAAGCCCATTAACATCCTATTCGTATTATCCTTAGCATAAATATTCATTAATCCTCCTGCTTGCTCAAACGCACCCCAAAATATAATTACCAATAAGAAAGAGATAAAAAGCACTACTACTCTGTCCTTTTCAATCTTTGTGAGAGGTTTTTTCAACGCTTCCTTTTCTTCTGCATTCTCTGATTTTCCAAGATAATTACCCACATGTTTTAAATGTTTTTGGCCAGCTAAATATTGAACTAATCCTAATGCCATACCTATTCCTGCTAAGCCAAATCCATAATGCCATCCATATACTTCACCTACATACCCTACTATTAAACTTGACAAAAAAGCTCCTACATTAATACCAATATAAAATATAGTAAAGCCTTTATCACGTCTTATATCGCCTTGCTTATATAGTCCACCTACCATAGTAGAAATATTAGGCTTTAGCATCCCTACTCCTGATATAATTAGACCTAATCCTGTATAAAAAGCCCAAAGTTGTTCAATAGCCAAAATACTATGCCCTGCAACCAACAACAACCCGCCTAACAACACAGATTTTCGTTGACCCAATAGCCTATCAGCTATAACGCCTCCTGGTATTGAAGCTACATATACCAACATTGTATATGTACCGTATAATGATAATGCTTCTCCATTAGACCATCCTAAACCAGCATTATCTGCAGTAGCTTCTGCAACAAGGTATAAAACAAGAATTGCTCTCATTCCATAATAGGAAAAACGCTCCCACATCTCCGTAAAAAATAAAACGTAGAGTCCTATAGGATGTCCAAATAATTCTTTTTCAGGCGTTGTTGTTTTTACTGACATAAGTTCTAGTATTAATTAACAATTAGTTGTCTGTGGTTAACTTATAGTTTCTCTTTAATAAAATTAGTCATCCTTGTATATAGATGTAAGCGGGTATTACCGCCAAAAATACCGTGGTTTTTATCAGGATAAATTGCCCAGTCAAATTGCTTATTGGCCTGAACCAACGCTTCAACAAGACGGGTAGTATTCTGTACATGTACATTATCATCTGCGCTTCCGTGCACTAATAAAAAATCTCCTTGTAATTTATCGACATGACTCATGGGAGAGTTCTCATCATAACCTGTAGGGTTTTCCTCAGGGGTTTGCATGTATCGCTCTGTATAAATGGTATCATAAAATCGCCAACTGGTTACGGGTGCTACAGCAATGGCCATACTAA
>CAYOBX010000612.1:0-3445 GCA_964402245.1 uncultured Saprospiraceae bacterium
AAAACCAATTTCTTTAATAGCTGCCTCCAAAAGAACCAATTGCGAGACGCCGAAGGCGGCGAGCAAGATGACCCAACCGTCAACCGAATAAAAACCTAATATGGCAACGACACATGCGCTGTTCGTAGGAATCAACAAATACCACCCTCAATCAGGGGTAAGCAACCTAGCTGGATGCGTGAATGATGTACAAGCATTCCGAGACTTTCTAGAAAAGAATTATTCCAATATCTTAGCCCATACGATAACCAATGAGCAAGCCACTCGAAGCAATATTATCCAAGCTTTTACCGACCACCTTATCAACAAAGTTAAAGCAGGGGACAATGTTTTGTTTTACTATGCAGGTCATGGATCCTATGCTACTTCAGCGGAAGCTTTTAAGCAATATGATCCTAAAAATCAAGATGAAACGTTTGTCTGTTATGATAGTAGACTACCCGATCATTATGATTTGACGGATAAAGAGATAGCCGTATTATTATCTCGCATACCAAATGATGTTCATACGGTAGTAATAGCGGATTCTTGCCATTCTGCATCTGTTACTCGAAGTGGTGCAGCACGATTACATTTAGGTCTAAGTAGATATACAGAAAGTCGATCTGAAGAACGGTCTTTAAACAGCTATTTATTAGAAGGAGATAATTATTATCAAGACCAATTAACTACAGAGGGTGTGCTAAGTATTCCTCATTCTAAACACCTATTACTTTCTGCTTGCGAAAGAGAAGAAGAAGCATGGGAAACCACTAATCGACGAGGTTTATTCAGTACCATTTTATTAGAGACGCTAGAAAAAAATCGAAATATAAGTTATAGCGATTTATTTGAACGAGTTAGACATAAGGTATATAATACGGCAGAAAATCAACAACCGACCATCTACCCTTTAGATGGTTTTAATCCCAATACGTTATTCCTACAAAAAGAACTCTTTCCCAATAGAAAGCGACATTTAATTCATTATAAAAATGGCAATTGGAGATTGGCATTTGGTGGCATTCATGGACTGCCTACTGTACCTTTCTTATTATCGAAAATTAGCATTGGGATATATGAAGAGATCAAAGAAGTAGCCAAGTCATTAGGACAAGCAAGTGTTTCAAAAATTTTATTAAATGAATCTATATTAGCCAATACAGATCAACTAGATACCTCTAAAACCTACTGGGGAGAAATAGAAACGTTTCCTACTTCTATGTTAGTCAACTTGGAAGGAAAACCTCATCATATCGCTAAGTTTTTAAAAAAATACCAAGCAAATCCTTCTCCATTTATTAAATTTATTGAAAACTATTCCGCAGCACCTTACACCTTAAAAGTATGGTCTAGAAAGCTAGAAATTCTATATACGGACACTAGAAAATTGTTACAGGGAAAACGAGGTATGAGTAGGGCTGCCGCACAATACATTGTCCAACAATTAGAGCATATACAGGAATGGGAAAACATTGCTTCCTTGTCCAATCAAGACGCAAATCCCGAATTATTAAAAGCAATTGAGCTACAATTCTTTGAGGAACAATCCAATGGAGAATTAATAGAACATCAAGACAATCCAGTAACTATTGATTATTGGAAATCTGGGAAAGATAAAGATACAGAAGGAAATCCTAAACCGATCTGGTATCAAATTAAAGCAACTAATACTAGCAACAAGAACTTATATGTGGCCCTACTCTATTTAAGTTCCAGTTTTGAAATACAAGTACATTTTAAAAGTCAACTGATTCCTGCTAATTCTAATACCATTGTATTAGACAAGGATCATGGATTGTTGATTCAAGAAGAAAATGCTCATCAAACAACAGACATCTTCAAAGTAATCATTAGTACAGAACCTTTTGACGATCATAAATTCCAACTAAATAAAATAGAGCTAGGAGCTACTAAGTCTATTGCCAAACGACCTACGGGTCCTCCAAAAGAAGACTGGTGTACTCAAACTATTACGGTGAATACCATTCGTAAACAAGATACCATTGGCGATCAATCCATTGTCTTTCAAGGAGCAGGCATCACTATAACTGCCCCTCCAGACTTCCAAGCCGATATAGCCTTTACTGCCTTAAATGCCCCTACGGCTAGTAGAAGCTTACAACCATCGTTGGGTTTGAATAATATCAGAAAAGGAGATGGATTTGAATTACTCAATCTATCAAAATCTAATACCAGAAGTAGACATTATCAAGATAAATCTATTATAGCGCTAAGTGGAATTAAAAATAAAGCAGCTCTAAAAAAACAGCCCTTAGAATTAACGGTCAATCAAAGATTAGGGGCTAATGAAAACATTATCCCTGTTACTTTCAAAGATGGCTTTTTAATTCCTTTCGGTGAAACGACCAAAACGAAAGACGGGAAAGCACATATCAAAATTGACGAATTTCCTGACGCAGATGCTGCCCCTTCTCGTACTGGTAAAAGGAGTCTAGGAAGAGCCTTATGGTTTGGTTTATTGAAACTAACGGGCTTCCGAGAAAAGGTATTCAAGCTGAGAAAAGTAAGCTATTCGCCTAAGGGGAAAGTACTTAGAAATCAAATCAATCTTTTACCAAGTATAGATCAAGCAAAAAAAATACTCGTAGTCACTCATGGTATTATAGGAGATACAAAGCCTATGTTAGCCAACTTAAATTTTCTGCTAACTCAAAAAAAATATGATCTAATATTGAGTTATGACTACGAAAACCTAAACGAACCTATAGAAAAAATTGCGCTAGAATTGAATAAGCGATTAGAGAAATACGGTATTGGAAAAGATGATGGCAAGACAGTAGATATTCTAGCGCATTCCATGGGCGGTTTAGTTTCTAGATATTTGATAGAACAAATCCGAAAAGGAGATAATGCCATTGATCGTTTAATTATGTTTGGCACGCCAAATGGTGGTTCTGTATTTGGAGATATTCCAGGATATAGAGATGTTTTAAACAAGTTCCTTACCCTTGCCTTAAATTACGGAAAAGAATGGCTCGGTCCTTTAGGTACTTTTATGAATGTTGTCAATAAAACATTAGGTGCATCAAAAATTTTAACCGTTACCTTAGCACAAATGAGTCCAACGAGTCCCTTTATAGAAAATTTATACAAAAATAGTATCAAAGGACATACAAAATATACGGTGGTTGCTGGAGATACAACTGCTTATAGTAAGAAACGAGATAAGCGTTTTAGTCAGTTTATAGAAGATTTTGTGCTTAAAGTAGGAAATATAGCAAACAGTCATGTACCTAACGATATTGCCGTCTTAGTAGAACAAATTAAAGCAATACCGTCTACAATAGATCCTGACACCCATGATATTTGCTGTCATCATCTTAATTACTTTGAAGAAGGAGAAGGCTTAGAAACATTGAAAGAGATAGTCTCTTCTAATTAATCATTTAAAAGGGTTTTCTTATAAAAAAGTATTCGCTAAAAATTAGGCTAAAAACGTTAA
>CAYOBX010000613.1:0-1501 GCA_964402245.1 uncultured Saprospiraceae bacterium
AATAAGGGCAAAAGAAGCAGCCTAAATTACGAGGTTATTTCGTACACAATCCTTATCTAAGTTGTAATGATTAAATGCTTCCATTTATTCATCTATTCATTTACCTATTCATCAGTTTTTAACTAGCTTTACCGCAAAGGGTTTTGTTATAAAAAATATTACTTGAAGATGAGATAATCTCAAACCTTTGTATTTGCTGGATTTTGGCGAAGATGGCAGGCACTTCAAAGTGCCAGCCATCTCTGTTACTCAATCATAAGTAATTGATCTTCAGTACTGTTTTTTCTTAACCTGACGGCTATGGTTTGTAACTTGATTTTTCAGGCTGCCCCAGTTTGTTTTACACTCATTAAAAAACATGAAAGACATCATAGATTTAATAGGTAGAATATTAATCTCCTTTATATTTTTATATGAGGCGTACGATTCTATATTTTATTTTAAAGAAACAAAAGAAGTCATGACTACCTATGGCATTGGTGGGAATCAAAATCTACTCTTATATGGAGCTATATTTTTATTAGTGCTAGGTGGAACATTAGTACTCATTGGCTATCGTTCTGGCTTAGGAGCATTTTTGCTAGTTTTATATTGGATACCCGTTACGTTTATTGTTCATTCTTATTGGCATTATCCACCAGATGAACAAAGAATACAGGCTATTTTATTTACAAAAAACTTAGCTATACTAGGAGGTCTTTTGATGGTATGGGTGAATGGAAGTGGTAAGTATAGTGTTAAAAAATTATTTGCGACTACCAAGGTGTCGCAGCGAAGGCGTTAATGAAATGCATTATTTATAAACAAGTCTACTGGCTTATTATAAAATCATTTCTTGCTCAACAAACATCCTAGTTGCTAGCATTTTTTTCTCCAATGCCACCCAATTTTTATTTTGTATCAATACCTTATCAAAGAGCATACTACCTACTCCAAAAGCTTTAGCCCCAGCATTGATATAATCTTTAAAATTGGATTGATTGACGCCACCAGTAGGCATAAGAGCGACTTGATCCAATGGTGCTAATAGTTCTTTAATATAGCTAGGGCCTAAAAATTGAGCAGGAAATACTTTTACCATAGTAGCTCCTAATTGCCAAGCAGTAAAAACTTCCGTTGGAGTAAAAGCACCAGGAAAAATAGGTATATCTCTATCGGTACAATATCGAATAATAGCAGCATCAGTAATTGGAGAAACAATAAATTGTGCACCAGCAGCAACCGCCTTTTCTGCTTCTTCTATAGTACGTACTGTACCTGCCCCAATGTTCAATTTATGTTTATAATGATTCCTACAAGTTCTTATAATGGAATCAGCATCCTCTGTATTCATCGTTATTTCAATAGTCGTCAAACCAGCATTTGCATAGCATGCTAATATCTGCAAAGTATCTTCCAGCGAATACCCACGAAGGATACCCATTAAAGGCATTTTCTTAAAAGAAATCAGATTCATATAAGTATATATAAAGTGCTCCCGTACCACGGAATTCATTCCGTA
>CAYOBX010000613.1:1601-3443 GCA_964402245.1 uncultured Saprospiraceae bacterium
CCCTGTACCACGGAATTCATTCCGTATCCTATCACTATCAAGCGCAGCCCAAATAGTCTATTATTTATCTTGATAGTACGGAATGAATTCCGTGCTACTTCACAAGAATAGTTCGACTATTCCCAACCCCTTCAATATGACCCCGACTAACCGCCGTCACAACATAAGTATAAGGTTGACCTTTCTGATAAGCATCGTCATAAATAGTCATTTTTTTACTAGGATAAAAAGGGGTAATCTTCCAGATACTTTTTGGATTATTTATATCTCCAATTTGATTTCCATAAAAGCGATAAATGACATAATAGTGAGGAGTTTTACCTTTAACTTTCCATTTTAAACGGAGCCCCTGATCTTTCTTTTTTACTCGTTTTAATTTGGGTCCTTTTTGGGTAGTAATCTCTTCCAAAGGTGCAGTAGGAATTAATGCAGGCGCATTAAAAGTTTCTGTTAAATAGGCAAGAAGGTCTAACTCATTATTTCTTAAAGATTTGGTACTAAAATAAATACTTCCTTTGATATTATCGAGAGATCTATTCATAGCTACTTGATCCGCCAATTCATTCGGACGTTTCCAAGCTTCTTGTTTATCTGTATTTACTTTATAAGCAGCGTGACCAATGTATAAGTTTCGGCCAAAAGTATTCTCATTCCACCATTTTGCGAGGATCTCATAGTCGGCTAAAGGAAAACCAATATGCCAATAAATTTGCGGCGCAACATAATCAATCCACCCACTGCTCAACCATTTGATAACATCCGCATACAAGTCATCATAGCAGGTAATACCTGCTCGGGTATCGCTACCTCTAACTGGATCAACCGACTTATTTCGCCAAACACCAAAAGGGCTGATTCCAAATTGAACATAGGGTTTGATACTTTTAATTTTTTTAGAAACCTGTTCAATTAATAAATCTACATTGTTCCTTCTCCAATCTTCAATATGAATAAACTTGCCTCTGCTTTTTACAAAAGCATTTTGGTCAGGTAAAGGAACATCTTTGATTTTGTAAGGATAAAAATAATCATCAAAATGAATACCATCTACATCATACTTTTCAACGACCTCCTCAATCACGCTAGTAATATGATCTCGTACCACTTGTTGCGCAGGATCAAAGTAATACCGATTACCATATTTGAAAAATCGTTCAGGATGAGTTTTTAATGGATGTTGTCGACTTAATTTATCCAAATTCAAATCCATTGTTGCCCGATAAGGATTTAACCATGCATGAAATTCAATCCCTCGCTCATGACAGGCCTTTATCATAAATTCTAGCGGGTCATAATAAGGTTCAGGCCGCTTTCCCTGCTGCCCTGTCAAGTATTCCGACCAAGGCTCCAGACTAGAAGGATAAAAAGCATCCGCAGCAGGACGTATTTGAAAGATAACTGCATTAAATCCTAATGCTTCATACTCTCCTAATAATCGAATCCATTCTTCTTGCTGCCTTTTACTATCCCAATGACCTTTTGCTGGATAATCTATATTCAAAACGGTAGCCACCCAAGCAGCTCGAAATTCTCTTTTCGGGGGAATAGATTGGCTATAAAGTTGGATGGTATAGGAAAGGCATACTAAATAGAGTAGGAGGTATCGCATTTTTATCGTTTTTGACATCCATACTATCCCGTGACTTCCCGTCACTGGATAGTTTCATAAGGTCTGAGTGTAATTTATCCCGTGACTTCCCGTCACTGGATAGTTTCATAAGGTCTGGGTGTAATTTATCTTGTGACGGGAAGTCACGGGATAAAGCTCTAGAAATAATCCCATAAAAATAACATACTTGAACCTGAACTTACCAATAATCGTCTTTTTCCGATAAACTAAAT
>CAYOBX010000614.1:0-3439 GCA_964402245.1 uncultured Saprospiraceae bacterium
AAAGTGTTTTTGAAGGAACGATAGAAAAGATCTAAATTATTTTACTACCTTAGTAATGACAAAAAAATAACTTCCGCATTTGGACGGATTCTTTCGTCGTTACTTAGCTTTCAGATTTCTGATCTGTTTACTTAACAAACATTATCATCATGGGTTTTGATTTTAATTGGCTAGCATTAGTAGGTGCAGCTATTATTCCTTCGATCATTGGTTTTCTATGGTATGGTCAAATCATGGCAAAACCATGGCTAGCTTCAACAGGAAAAACAGAAGACTATTTTAGAGAGAATAGCAATATGCCAATGAATATGGGTATCTCCTTGCTATTATCTTTCGTCTTAGCTTTTGCATTGAAAGTAATAATTTTCACTTCTCACGGAGATCAATTCAAACATTTATCAGATGAAATTGTTGGCAGCTTCAATACCTTTGGACATGGGGCCATGCATGGAGCAACCTTCGGTGCTTTTTTTGCCATTCCGTTCTTTGTCATCAACGGTCTATTTGAACTGAGAGGTGCAAAAAATTATTTTATCCACATTGTTTATTGGATCATTTGTTGTGCCTTAATGGGAGGTGTTGTAGATACTTGGGGGTAAGTCTATCAATTAATAAACATATAATTTTTGAGTCCACTCCAAAAAGTAGAAATTGAACGCAGAGACGTGGATATTCCTATTTTTTATACATCTCGCTATGTGATCTATATGCCTATTGCATAAAGACCTAAGTTTTGCGAAAAAATGGCAAAATATTAATTGTGTTTTCGAAGTGGACTCATTTTTTGATTGTAATGATTGTTAGATGGTACACTTCCCAAACAAATCATAATCACTAGCATCCATTATTTCAATCATCGCAAAATCCCCCACTCGTAGGAAGTTCTCTTCCGCATTCACCAACACCTCATTATCGACCTCTGGCGAATCTCCTTCTGTACGGCCAACGAAGAAATTGCCTTCTTTACGATCCACTAATACCTTATAGGTTTTACCGACCATCGCTTGGTTCTTTTGTAAGGAAATCTCTTGCTGGACTTCCATCAATCTATTGGCACGTTCTTGTTTGAGTTCTGGAGAAATATCATCTACTAGTTCGTGAGCACTCGTATTCTCTTCATGTGAATATTGGAAGGCCCCTACTCTATCAAATTCCATTTCTGCAACAAAATCTAATAGCTCTTGAAATTCTTCTTCTGTTTCTCCTGGAAAGCCTACTAGGAAGGTCGTTCGTAAAACTAAGTTTGGAATCTTAGCTTTGGCAGTGGCAATTAATGCTTTGGTTTCGGCGAGGGTGATTTGGCGGCGCATACGATGTAAGACCGTATCACTTGCATGTTGCAGTGGCATATCTAAGTAATTGCAGACTTTTGGTAATTCTGCCATTACATCAAATATTTCTACAGGAAATTTACTTGGATAAGCATAATGTAAGCGTATCCATTCGATGCCTTCTACCTCCGATAAGGCCCGTAATAGTTGGGGTAATTTTCTTTTTTTATAAATATCTAAGCCATAGTAAGTTAGCTCTTGGGCGATTAACATGATTTCTTTCACGCCTCTTCTAGCTAAGTTTTTTGCCTCTTCTACGAGGCTCTCTATCGTTCTAGAAACATGCTTGCCTCTCATCAGTGGAATCGCACAAAAGGAGCAAGTTCGATTACAACCTTCCGATATTTTCATATAGGCAAAATGCATAGGGGTGGTCGTCCATCGCTCTCCAATCAACTCATGCTTATAGTCTGCTTCTAATTTAGCCAGCAACCCTGGTAGTTCTAATGTGCCAAAAAAGGCATCTACTTCTGGAATTTCTTCTTCGAGATCATCTTTGTATCGCTGTGACAAACAACCTGTTACATATAGTTTTTCTATACCTCCTTCCTTTTTCACGTCTGCATATTGCAGGATGGTATTCACGGATTCTTCTTTGGCTCGATCTATAAAACCACAGGTGTTGATGATAACGATATTGGCATCGTCTTTTTCGCTTTCGTGGTCTACCTCAAAGTCGTTTCCTTTTAACTGGGTAATCAGGTTTTCGGAGTCGACTAAGTTCTTGGAACAGCCTAGTGTAATAACGTTTACTTTGTCCTTTCTGAGTGTTTTCGTCTTCAAATCTATTTTTTTTGCAAAGATAAGGAATGTAGAGGTCAGAAGACAGAAGTCAGATCGCTGCGCTGTCAGATTTATGATGTTGACGGTGGGATGTTAGTTAATGATTGACTTAGATTTTGATATATTTGCTTCTTAGAATATTTTAGTAGGGCTAATTACTCATAATTCAACACGGAGCTACTTGGTAGCCACACGGATGACACGGATTTTTGTAGGTCGTGAGCGACTTTGACTATATTGCAAGGCATTGTAAGCACAAGGTATACTTTGCCCCACGTTTAGTAAATTCCAACGGAGCGTTATCCATGCGACATCCTGTAACCCATGACGCAGTCATGCAGGCGACATCCTATAGGCCATGACGAGAGTCATCGTAGATATCAACATATGAAAAAAGGAAAAATACTATTCACCAACCCAGGCATACATCCACATCTAGCGGAAAACTTAGAAAAAGCAGGCTTCGAGTGTCACTTTGACTACAAAACACCTAAAGAGGACTTGGACTTACAGGCATATACAGGGGTCGTCATGAAAAGTCGATTCAATGCAGATAAAGCATTTTTTGACAAAGCACCTAATTTAAAATTTCTAGCAAGGGTGGGTGTGGGCTATGAACATATTGATAGGACGTATGCCAAATCAAAAGGAATACCTGTGCTTTTATCGCCAGAAGGAAGTATGGATGCTGTGGGCGAGCATGCTATAGGAATGATCTTATCCTTATTTAATAAACTGAATAAGGCGGATCGGGAAATTCGAGCAGGACAATGGCTTCGAGAACCGAATAGAGGAATAGAATTAAAGGGAAAAACAGTGGGAATTATAGGCTATGGAAATATGGGACAATCTATTGCTAAAAAGTTAAGTGGTTTTGAAGCAAAGGCGATTGCTTATGATAAATATAAAACAGGATTTGGGGATGCTTTTGCTAAGGAGGTAGATTTGGATACTTTATTTCAAGAAAGCGACCTTATTAGTATTCATATATACTATAATACAGCTAACCATTATTTTATCAATAAGGAATTTTTAGCAAAATTTAAAAAACCTATATACGTCATCAATACGGCTAGAGGCTTGGTGTTAAATACGGCGGATCTGGTGGAGGCAATGCAAGCGAGCAAGGTACTAGGTGCTGGTTTGGATGTGTTGGAATATGAAAAGCAATCTTTTGAGACGTTTACCTCTGAGCATTTGCCAGCTCCATATAGTTATTTGTTGGCGGCAGATAATGTGATTTTATCGCCGCATATTGCGGGTTGGACGCAGGAGTCTAAATTGGGGCATGCTCGGACTTTGGTTCGGAAGATATTAAGTCTATA
>CAYOBX010000615.1:0-280 GCA_964402245.1 uncultured Saprospiraceae bacterium
GTATTATCACATTCAGCTGTAACTTCCATCGGGTTATTGCATCCATCTAAATTATTTTGAATAATGACAGAGCCACCAACTTGAGTAGTAGAATTCTCTATAATAGAATTTAATCCACAGCAAGCAGGTAAATTAGGATTATTAGTAACTGTTAAATTTCTACCAATGGAAGCCAGTTCGGTAAAAGTCCTAATTATTTGCAAATTTTCATTCCCATCAATAAGGAAGAAGTTTCCAACGAAAGCTAGTCTAGGAAACGAATTATCAAGATTAGTGAGCG
>CAYOBX010000615.1:380-3430 GCA_964402245.1 uncultured Saprospiraceae bacterium
CATCATTATCGTTAATATAAAAAGATTCAATAGCGGAAGAAAAAGTATTACGAGTACTATTGCCTGTTCTTAAAAGCTCTGGGAAATTAATAGCTGTAAGCGCAGCATTCGTTGTAAGTCTTAGTGCTCCATCTTCTACGATTGTTAGACTTGGAAAGTTTATGCTAGTCAAGGCAGCATTCGTATTGAAAAGTAAATCAATACCTATTGTATCAATATTCTGAAAAGTCGCTGATTCTAATAGAAGATTGTTATTGACAGAAAGACTAGTACCTATAATACGTATATTTTGAAAACCAGAAAAATTAGATAATGCCGCATTATTTTCTATCACAAGAGCATTACCGACCTGATTTACATTTTGAAAACCATTGATAGTTTGCAAACTAGCATTGTTTGAAATAGCTAGATTCCGTCCAGTAAAATCGAGTGAATTAAAATCATTAATCGTTTCTAAATTTTCATTCCCATCAATTAGAAAGAAATTACCAACGGAAGCTAGTCTAGGAAACGAATTATCAAGATTAGTGAGCGCATCATTATCGTTAATATAAAAAGATTCAATAGCGGAAGAAAAAGTATTACGAGTGCTATTGCCTGTTCTTAAAAGTTCTGGAAAACTAATAACTGTAAGAGACGCATTTGTTGTAATCCTTAGTGCCCCATCTTCTACAATCGTTAGATTTGGAAAGTTGATTACCCCTAACATAGGACAATTCTGAATTAGTAAATCATTTCCCACCATCTCCAACTCCGATAACCCATTCAAATTAGTAATATCAGTCCCTTGAATAGTGAGGCTGCCTGTAACTTCAGTACACTGAAAAGCATCCACCTCTGCTTGAGAAGAAAGTGTCAAATTACCAGAACAGCTTTGCCCATATCCAGCGTATAAAAAAAGAAAATTAATTAGAATAGCTAATAAGTAACGATTGTTAAAAACGAACATAGTTTAAATTTTTAATTTTTTGAGGAAATGTTTGAATACAACTGAGGGTAATAAAGGGCGGTGTATAGTAAAAGCAACAAGGAAGAAAAATCACTTATTCTAATCTTTGAATTTTACAATAACAGTAGAGGCTTAAAGAGAGACATCTCTTTAGGCTATAGACATAGTAGTAGTAATTATGTGGGGGAGAATTATTTATGTTGGACACCAAATCGGTAAGATGCGATAAAGTTAAAAAATTAAATCTAGTCACACAAATAGTAGTAAATTATTTTTTCTTACAAAGAAAATATTTAGAATATATCGTGACATAAGAAAATATCATTGAGATTCAACACGAAGAAGAAATAGTAATTCATGAGAACTTTAGGTATATAATTTCTCTATTTTAAATCATGAAAATCATACTCGCTTAATTATTTTGTGACAACATTTATTTTTTTTAAAACAAGGATCTTTCCTATATCCTGTGACAAAAAAAATAAGAAAATCAAAAATCCATCTGGTGATATAGGTTCGAAAATAAATAAAATAGGGACTTTGGAGGCAGAAATTCTAAAAAATGGCTTTGAAAAGCCATTTTTTAGAATTTCTGCCTCCAAAGAACTCTACTTACGAGACTTGAACAAGCAATAAAAGTCCCAGAGGACTATTATTGGGAAGAGAACCGTTTACGGATGGGTGAGCCGTCGAGTAATCTGTCAACAGTCCAATTGACTAAGTAACGACTAAACATGAAGTAGGTCGAGCAACGGAGCAGATTAAACAACAACGAAATGAGATTTAATTGAGAAAAACGATCCTTTGTCAAAAGATTATCTATCTTGTTTCCTTTATTCAATACTTATTTAGGAACAAGTCTATAGAAGTATAACTAATGATCCAATTAATAGAAAGAGCAAAAAGAAATCCACAAAGAATAGCTATCCGTTCTAACAATTATGCCTTTACCTATCAACAATTACTAGCCGATTCTGAATCAGTAGCCGCTACTTTATTGAAAGGAAAAGCAGATTTAAAAGAAGAGCGAATTGCCTACTTAGTCACTCCAAGTTTTGAATATGTCCTATTACAATGGGGCATTTGGCGAGCAGGAGGAATAGCTGTTCCATTATGCACAAAACACCCATTTACTTCGATTGAGTATGTAATCAATGATACCAAAGCATCAGTAGTTATCTGTTCTAAAGAATACGAGGAACTGTTAGCACCATTTAAAAAAAGGAAAGATATACTATTTATTTCCACGACAGCAATAAAGGCGGCTTCCTGCGAATTACCAGACATAGCAATGGATCGTCGAGCCATAATTTTATACACCAGTGGCACTACGGGTTCTCCTAAAGGAGTAGTGAGTCGGCATCAAAATATAGAAGCTCAAATTACTTCCTTAGTGACCTCATGGGAATGGTCCAAGAAGGATCATATCTTGAATATTTTGCCACTACATCATGTGCATAGAATTGTCAATATTCTTTCTTGTGCCTTATGGTCTGGAGCTTGCTGTGAGTTTTTACCGAAGTTTAATGTCGAAAAAGTATTTGATATTCTAAAGGGAGGATCAGTTAATATATTCATGGCCGTTCCAACCATTTATTATAAATTAATAGCCCAGTATAATACTTACTCCCCTGAAATTCAAAAAGAGATTTCTGCTGCTTTATCAAAATTTCGTTTTATGGTTTCTGGTTCTGTGGCATTGCCCATTAGTGTTTTAGAAACATGGCGAACCATTAGCGGTCATACACTATTAGAACGATATGGAATGACGGAAATGGGCATGGCGATTAGTAATCCCTACAATGGCGAACGCCGTCCTGGGCATATTGGCAAACCACTTTCAAAAGTTCAAATCCGCATAGCAGATGAAGCGGATCAAGTTGTAGCAGATGGGCAGACGGGTGAAATACAAGTAAAAGGCCCTAATGTTTTTCAAGAATATTCAAAGCACAATTAGCCGTAGCTTGTCCAGTATTAATAGTGCCTAAATGTTTACCTTCTGGTGTAAAAACTAAAACGCCACCAGGACCTGTAGCAAAAATAATTCCATCTGCTCTGACCTTCATTCCATCAGGCAGTCCTTTTTTAGTAGCCACCCATT
>CAYOBX010000616.1:0-3429 GCA_964402245.1 uncultured Saprospiraceae bacterium
TCTGCGTAAAACGATTCTGATTGGTAGCACTCCCGTTAAAACTGTTAAAGCTTTGACGAATGGCTAATTCAAAGTTAGGACCTTTATCATAGGATGTTTTCGCGCTAAGCGAATAAGTATAATTGTTGGAATTAAAATCTTGCGACTCTTCATTAATAATACGAGAGTAATCACTAAAACTGCTGTTACCAGCTATAGTGAGACGGTATTTGTTTAGTTGTTTGGTTAATACGGCATTGAGATTATAGGTGTTTTCGGGAAGCCTACTTAAGATAAGGGTATTAATTTGGTCTATACCTTCAATCTCAGTACTATTACGTATAGTGGCGGGACGATTGGTGTAGCTTGCTCCAGCATTAAAAAATATTCCTTTAAAAAGACTGAATTTATTATAGTTTAATGACACTCTTTGGGTGAGTTGATTTTCCAAGTTTTCGTTTCCTTTAAAAAGCCTGTTAAAACTAGTTAACTGTAATCTGTTTGCCAACTGTGATACTTCTGCAAAGCTGGAAGTAAATTGGTATCGAAAACGCAGGTTTTCGGAACTTTTAATCTCCCAATCAATATCTACTCTTGGGAGCAATACGGGTTTGCCAGAATCACGCACTTCTGTATTAAATTGGCTTAATGCCCAATCATAGTAATGATAAAACAGAGCCGGTTTGAAAATAAACTTTCCAGCTTTAGCCTTATACGTAAGCCCTGCATAACTCTCCACCAGATCAAAAGTCGCATCATTATTAAAACCGTTATCAAAAAAGTAATTTTCTCCGTTATCTAATACCTGACGATCACGCGTGTAATACTGTTGGTTAAGAATATTGACACCCGCTTCTGGATACACATGATGGAAACGATGCAATACCCAATAATGCTTTAGATTTACCCTTAGATCATTGATACGATTCTCTGTATTTTGATCCAGATTAAAAAAACCTGTTCCTTGATCAATAAACGGAATCTGATTGGAGAATACCGCCTGATTAAAAAGGTAATTACGAGTATTCTCATTATCTGCCCACTTATAACTGGTAGTAAAAGAGGTGGTATGCTTACGCGAAAACTGCTTATTGATCGCCAGCTTTTGTGTAAAATCAATACTTTCTGGCTGTGTTAGTGTGTTGACAATGGTTGTGTCTATGGCGGTTTGAGAATTAAGATTGGTAATTCCATCTGCGTCATTGGTTTTTAGAAAAGCCTCATATTTGATATCCAGATTATTTGCACCACTATGACGTAATTGTAGTTTGTTGATACTAAAAACAAGATCGTTATCCTGAGTCGTTAGTCTGTTTTCATCCGGAGAAGTTCCCGTAAGATAGATCAGATCATTTTCAAGACGGGTTTCAAGGGTATTGGCGGATACGATGGAATAAGCATCCAAACGTATACTTTTAGTCAATTCTTGAGATAGGCTCAAGGCTCCAAAATTATTACGATTAAAGACAAAATCCCGTTGCTGTAAAAAACGTGCAAAATCATCCCGAAAGAGATTGAAATACGCAGAAGGGTCATCACCAAAACGACTAAATCCGCCTTCAAAATTCAGGTAATCCTGTACCGTAAACTGCTTTTGTCCCGTATTATTAAAATCTCCGATAACATTGACACTTGTTTTAGGGCTATAATAAAAGAGAGTAGGATGCACTAGATAACGTTCTTCGATACCACCTCCTACTTCCAAATCACCAAAGGCAAATTTCTTTTTCCCATCTTTAAGTTTAATATTAAGTGCCAGTTGCTCACTATCGCTCAATCCTTTTAAAAAAGATACCTCATTATAATTGTCCAAAGCCTCTACTTCGTCTATCACATCTGCAGGGATATTATTAACACCTAACTTTTCATCTCCTGTAAAAAACTCTTTTCCGTCTACCAGCAACTTGGTCACTGCTGTCCCATTTACGGTAGCATTCCCATCACGGTCTATTTCAATACCGGGTAATTTTTTAAGTACATCTCGTAGTTTGCGTTCACTACCATCAGTAAATTTATCTACGCGATAGGTAATCGTATCTTCTCGTACTTTTACGGGAATACGTTCGGTTAGGATGATCTCCTCCAAACTTTGACTAGAAGGAATGAGCGTGTAGTTTCTTATCGTCTCTTGAGATAGCTGTATCGTATCTGTTATTTTTTGATAACCCAAATAACTAATTTCGATACGATATGGTTGATCTTTTTGAAGTTTAAGTTGATAATTACCATTTGCATCAGTAATAGAAAACTTGATTTTGGCTTCCTGAGATAGCGGAATAGCAAGAATATTGGTATTTTCTAAAAACAGATTCATTGTGTCTTTCACCCTACCTAAAAGCTTGGTTTCTTGAGCTTTTGTTGTAAAAGAAATCAAAAAACTGCTGATATATATTAGGCAATAAAAAAGTAATCTTTTCAAGGATAGGATTATTAGTTGCCTTTAAAACTTGCTTTAGCTTTTTTATCAATGATTTTGTCAATTTCTTCTTCTGAAATTAATTTGCCTTTTTCAGGCTTTTTAATCGTATACGTAGTTTCAGAAAATTTAATTTCCTCTGCTCTCCAGATAAGATAATTTAATTGATATTCCAAAACTAATCCAGGTAATCCTATGGCTTCAAAAGGACCAAATTGATAAGGTAGTTCTGGACAAAACCAAGCTGTTATTGGAGTTTTGGTTATTTGAAAATTTCTGTCTTTCCCTTCTTTTACAGAAGTAGCTCTATAACAAAGGTACTTCCCAATTTGTTTTGTTTCGTCAGTTAACTCCCAGCTTAAACCTGCAATATCTTTATTTATAAGAACCAATTCACCAAAAACTTCATTTTGTTCCAGAAAGTTGTTTTCATTAAGATTTGCATAAAATAAACTTTGCCCTCTCAAAATGGAAATAGTCATTTTGATATTTAAATCATCTTTATCAATTGCTAGTTCTTCAACGATTTTGAATATGCTTTCCTTTTTGTTAAACGTCAATTCAAACTTTAACTTTTTAGCAGTAGATTGAAGCTTACTTCTAAAAGGATTAAAGTTGGTCCTTTTGTCAAGTTTAGCAGATTCGCCTAAATCTATGTCCACGGCATAAATTACTTCACCCGAATTAGATTGAGCAAGCATTTTTGAAGAAAGTCCAGTTATTATTATTAATAATATAAAATATGCTTTTCTCATTTAAATAATTTTTTAGACTAAAATATTTGTACTTTAAAAAATAGAAATCTGGAATTCTTTAGCAAAATTCCAGATTTATCAAAATTATAACGAGTCGGTAGTATTTCTTACACAGAAAGCATATGCATCAAACCAGGCCTGAAAATAATTGCCTCCAAGTTGTTCTGCTTCTCGAGCTGCGTTATTAGCAAATATAGTACAAGTAATATCTGGTATTTGTGTACTCTCAAAAGAAACACTTTCAGCAGATTTAAATGAACTCATTGACATAACAATAAC
>CAYOBX010000617.1:0-3427 GCA_964402245.1 uncultured Saprospiraceae bacterium
TTGTCTACACCGATACCTACACCGTTTGGCGTACGTAAACCAGTAGCCAAAAATTCTATAGCACCCGTTTCTTTTGAAACCCTAATCGCATTACCTCTGTGCTTAGGTTGGTTGAGTGCACTTGCACCACCAGGTAAAATACCTGTTGCCAAGGCAGCATAAAAGTATCCATCCTTGTATTCTAAACCGAAACCAAATTCATGAAAATTAGCGGTAACATCCCATGCATTACAGATCGTTTCATACTGGTCAATTAGATCATCTCCATTGTTATCTATTAACTTTGTTAGCTCTTGTTTTTGCATGATATAAATTTCACCATCTACCACTTTTAAGCCTAATGGTTCTGCTAACCCCCCTGCAATTTTTTTAGTATTCATTTTGCTAGGGTCTCCTGTTTTTGCACCCTCCACTATATAAACTGCCCCTTCCGAATCCCAAGTACTAACAACCATACGTCCATCAGGTAAGAAATCCATCCCTCCTACTTTTGGTAAGAAATCATTCGGTCTAGCTTGTGCTAAATCGTAACTTGGATGGACTGCTTCTAATGGACTTTTATCTCCAGGTGAAGTATTCCCTCTATCAAAAGGATTGATAGAATTGGGACTATGAGATTTATTATGAACAATAGCTGTGGCAGGAACGGTTACAAATTCACCACTATCAAAAGATCGCCATTTTAAAAAGAGTGCTTGCCCGCCACCATTTTCAAAAAACTCAATACGGAATGGATGATAGCCTTTTCGCAAAGCCATTTCTGCATCTTTAGATTCCGTACCATGCCATCCATCATTATTGATGATTTCTTGTCCGTTTAGAATTAATCGAGAACCATCATCGCTCGCTAATCGGAATACTACATTTGTTGAGGCAGGAATATTAAAATAACCTTCGACTGCTAATCCAAATTTTTCTTGTAAAGGTCCAAAGTCATTACCCTCTGCATCTATCGTTGGAATGACTCCTTCAAATGCAGGTTTGTCCCAATCCACATCCGCTAATACTTTTAATTCTGTTTCAGATAAATAGGCTTTTACAATAGCACCAGGAATCATATCACTATCGTTAACACTATCATCACCACTCACTAAATCGCTATCTTCTGGTACTTTGGTTTTAGTCATGGCTAACATTTCTTTTTCTTCCTCCGTATCCATTTCCATGATATAACTAATCATCTCTTTAATGTCCACTTCGTCTAAATCCAGATGTGCAGACATAGCAGCTTCTCCCCAAACACCCGCACCACCATTTTTAACTTTGCTAACAAGGAGTTGATTGTTTTCAGGGGTATTGGTATATTTTCTAGCAATATCTGCATAGGAAGGGCCAATGGTTTTAATATGCGGATTATGACAAGTCTTACAATCACTTCGACCAATTAATCTAGCACCTAAAACTTGATCCTCTTCTTCTTCGGCAATTAACTTGTTTTCATTTTCTAGCAAAGGCTCGGCAACAAATGTAGCAGATAGACTAGTGCTAGCATTTGAATTTAAAGCGAGCAATCCATCTACATCTTTAGCGACTAAGCCTTTTGCAGAACGATCTTTTTCACTACTGATCGTTAAGGAGCCATCTGTTTTTAATTTATCAGCAGCAACTATAGAACTCATATTCGTCTGCAATTGAACAGTGACATCCGCTGGAACATTGCTAGTAGTAAAAATTCGTTCTAATCCAATCAGTCCTTTTGAAGTTTCTGTATATTCTGGTTGCTCACTAATATTTATTGTTGATCCATCAGGTAAGGTCAATTCATAGTTTATCTGAACATGTCCATGCTTAAATTGATGTCCTTTGTACTGGACCTTCGTTTCAAGGACTTGTCCACTTTTTTTGATGATCCAAGGAGTCTTATGAGTATTTTCAAAATAAGCATCACCAAGGGTACTTGGTTGAGGACCATGTGCGGTCGTATATACGGCACCATCTAAATTGACACCTCCTTCCCATACTTTGTATAGGGCGGCTGTCTGGGTGTGATATGCTGCCCACAGATTATCATGTAAGGCAATGGTCAGCATTCTAGGTTGTTGGTCTAAAACAGATCGAAAAACCCAAGGAGATAATGGTCGGTCTATGGATGCAGTAGAAGTACTAGTAGAACAATGCCAGAGAAGTAGCATTACTAGTAATGCAGTAGTAGTTTTTAGAATTAATTTCATACAATATTTGTTAAGAGAGTAGTTTTCTAATAATCATTTTATGAAAAATTTAAACTAAGGTATATAATTGGAGTCAAATGGAATAATGTTTTCTTATTATCTTTGCGATCCTCATAATTCAGAAAAAACACCTTTAATGAAAAATGCTCTATTATTCTTTTTTACAATCTGTTTATTTGCTTGTCAACCTGATAGCAAACAAGCAAGCACTACTCCCAAGCCAGCAGCAAAACCAGCTAAACAGATGAAAGTACCCAAGTTTGATAAAGAAGCGGCCTACAACTTCGTGGCAGAGCAAGTAGCATTTGGACCAAGAGTGCCTAATTCGGAAGGACATAAAGCATGTAAAGACTATTTAGTAGCAAAACTAAAAGAATTTAATGCCTCGGTAATAGAGCAAGATTTTAAAGCACAAGCATATACAGGTACGACCTTAAATGGAACCAATATTATTGGACAGTTCAATCCTACGGCTAAAAAAAGAATTGTCTTAGCCGCCCATTGGGATACAAGACATATAACAGATAATGATCCAGATGAAACTCGAAGAAATGAAGCCGTTATGGGGGCAGATGATGGAGCTAGTGGGGTAGGCGTTTTGCTAGAAGTTGCTAAGCAACTAGGGCAGCATCCTATAGAAAATTTAGGTGTGGATATTGTTTTTTTTGATGCAGAAGATCATGGAAATAGTGGGAGCGATGATCGAGAAAGTTGGGCATTGGGTTCTCAATATTGGTCCAATAATTTTCATGTCAACGGTTATAGAGCAGACTATGGAATATTACTAGATATGGTCGGTGGAAAAAATGCTCGATTTCCTATAGAAAGAGTTTCTGCTACCTATGCACCAAATGTGGTGCGTAAAGTATGGAAGCTAGCGCAGGGTATGGGCTTTTCAGATTACTTTTCTGCTCAAAATGTAGGTGGCGTGACAGATGATCATTACTTCGTCAATACGATAGCCAAAATACCAATGGTGGATATTATTAATTTGCCTACGGATACCGAAGAAAGATTTGTTAAGCATTGGCATACGACCAATGACACAATGGAGAATATTGATAAACGAACTTTGAGGGCAGTAGGGCAGGTAGTATTGGCGGTATTGTATAATGAGGCGAATGGGAAGTTGTAAAAGGAGAAAAGAATGAATACAGAGACACTGAGTATAATTTTTCCTCCGTGTCTCTGTGTTCATTCTTTTTTAAAGGGTTTTCTTATAAAAAAGTATTCGCTAAAAATTAGGCTAAAAACGT
>CAYOBX010000618.1:0-3400 GCA_964402245.1 uncultured Saprospiraceae bacterium
TCTTTTATTAGGCTTTTTAAAATTTTCAAAATGAGAATTGCTATTGACCATAAAATTTTCAAAGTAAAGAAGGAATGCGTCAACATCAAGTGATTCATCATTCATCATTCATCATTCATCATTCATCATTTCTCATTCATCATTTCCCATAGAGGCAACATTCATCAAATTCGTCTATATGTTGATATTATTATAAATAACAAGACAGTTACGGTTGTTCGTTCTTTTTAAATTTTGATATTTTTAAAAATATATTGATATTTAATATTTAATTAAAACAATTATTGATTTTTGTAGTTATTCATCACAATCTAATTTTAAACCCTTTACAAAAAATTATGATCCAGAAATTTTTTACACTTTTTTTAATGCTTTCCGTTATTACATTAGGTGCGCAAGACCTAATAGAACGCACACAACTTGGAATAGCTAATCCTGAATACAGAAGCTCACCAGCTACCCATGGTATAGCAAGCACTTTAGACACAAAAAGACAAAATGCTTCTAGTAGAAGTTCTCAAAGCTATCAATTATTTGAGATAACCAACCAAAAGAAATCATTACCTACCAATATTACCAAGGGAGTACAACTTAGCTTACAAAAAGAAGTCCTTGAAAATATAAGAAATACTCCCAGTACTTTACTCAATCTGACGATCCCTGTCAATGAAGCTGCTTCTTTTGAATTAGAACTATACCAGATCACGATCTATTCCCCGGGATTTAAAGTAACGACAAGTACTCCTGTAGATCAAGAAGTCAATCATACAGGTATATTCTACCAAGGGATCATTAAGGGAAATCCTAACTCCGCCGTATCCGTGAGTATTTTTGATGATATGGTGGATATCTTTATTCAAGACCATGTAGGAAATTATAAAGTGGCTACCAACACTGGTAAGGAAGATTATACTTTATACAATGGTCATAATAGGCTCAAGAAAAATAAAGTAGCATGCGGGACTCAAGGCAGTCCATCTAGAGAGATTACTAGCAATGAAACTGTTAGTCATTCTAGAAGTAGTAGAATCGCAGAAGTACCTATTTACTTAGAGGTAGATTATGCATTATATTTAGAAAAAAATCGGAACCTGAATACCGCAACTAGATTCATTGAAATATTGGTCGCAGAAACTACGGCATTGTATGCTAGATTAGATATTCCAATCAAAATAAGTCAATTAAAAATACATACCACTCCTGATGGATATCCAGGAGGTGTAGGCGATCCCAAATTAACTGCTTTTAGTGAGGCAATAAAAGGGAACTTCACGGGCATATTAGCACATCTCATTAGTGGAGAAGAAGGAGGTGGAATAGCCACTTTAGGGGTGCTATGTTCCACTTATGAAAAAGATGGTCTAGATGGCCCATACGGATTATCTGGAATAGGCGTACCTGATGCGCAAACACCTGACTTAGATGATATTAATACGTTTGCGCATGAGCTAGGACATAATTTTGGTTCTGTCCACACACAAGCCTGTTTTTGGAATGGCAATAATACGGCTATTGATGGCTGCGTTGAATCTGAGTCAACTGGTGAGGATGGAGAAATTACTTGCCCTCGACCAAATACTAACTGTCCTGCTGGAGGTGGAACAATTATGAGTTATTGCTCTACTCCTGATGCTCCTCTGTTCGATTGTATCGCTAATAATAATTGGCATCCTCAAGTGGCGGCTCATATTAAATCACAGTATGCAGAAGCGATAGCAAATGGCTGTATAGAAAATGTAGTGGAGACTACGGACGTAGACCAAGATGGTTTTGACAATTCAGTAGATTGCAACGACAACAATGCTCAGGTCAATCCAAATCAAACAGAAATCGCCTATAATGGAATTGATGATGATTGTAATGCTGCAACGCTAGATGATGATTTGGATCGGGATGGTTTTGGGAGAGCTAATGACTGCGATGATACAAATGCTAACATCTATCCAGGTGCGCCAGAAATATCAGACAATGGTATAGATGAAGACTGTAATGGACAAGATGCTATTACTGCTGTAGTTGATAACACTGATAATGATAATGACATGACCGAAGAAGAAGTGGTAGACGAAGCTACAGAGGATGCCCCTACTACTACTCCCACTACTCCCACTAATACAGGTAGTTGCGCACCTATTTCAGGTAACTTAACGACTAGTAGCACCACTGATAACAATTCCTATATCTATACACCGCAACCGAATGGCGCCATCAATAACCAATTCCGCTACCGTCCAATAGGTAGTACGATTTGGATTACTACAGATATTTCTACAAGCTATTTTAGATACTTAAGTAATTTATCAGCAGGTACTACTTATGAATTTCAAGTAAGCCAAATCTGCCCAGATGGTTCCTTTTCTGATTTTTCTGCCTCTGCTACTTTTACTACTACTGGTCAAGCGCAAGGGAGTGGCAGCGATACTACAACGGATACGGATGCTGGAAGTGATACGCCTACTACTGGATCGTGTGCAGGTATTTCTGGTAATCTAACAACTAGCAGTATTGGCAACAACAATGCCTACATCTATACACCGCAACCAAATGGTGCCATCAATAACCAATTCCGTTATCGTCCAATAAATAGTGATACTTGGATTACTACAGATATTTCTAATAACTATTTTAGATACTTAAGCAATTTATCAGCAGGTACAATCTATGAATTTCAAGTAAGTCAAATCTGTCCAGATGGTTCTTTTTCTAGTTTTTCTGCTTCAGCTTTATTTACCACTACTGGTCAAGCACAAACTGGTGGAAACAATACAGATAATAATGATGCAGAAGATGTTACTATTGGAAATAATGTTGACGATATCAATTGTCTTCCTGTGACATCAGATCAATTATATGTAAGTAGTGTGACTACTTCTGCTGCTTATGTCTATACACCTCAACCACATGGTGTTACCAACAATCAGTTTAGATATAGAGTTGTTGGAACGGTTTCCTGGACGGGAACAGAAATGAATACCCTTTACTATAGATACTTGACTGGACTAAGTGCTGGTACTACCTATGAATACCAAGTGCAACAAGAATGTGCTTCAGGTGCTACCTCTTCTTATTCTGATTCTTATGAATTCACTACTGCTACCAATTCACAATCTAGTGAATTAACAACACCAATAGATTATGCAACATTCTTAAAGCTAAGTACTACCAGTAAAACGACCAATATTCAAGTTTCTCCGAATCCTGTATTCAATGAACTAAGTCTACATTTGGGTCAAATTTCTACTACTAGCTCTACTGTGAGAATTTATAATATTAGTGGAAAATTATTGAAGGAAAGATCTTTACAGCAAGGCGTTTTAAAAGCGACTCTTGATGTAAATGATTTGCAGAGTGGTTTGTATTTATTGGAATATCGAACGGCTGGTCTTTGGAAAACTACTAA
>CAYOBX010000619.1:0-3390 GCA_964402245.1 uncultured Saprospiraceae bacterium
CCCCATTCCTCTATACAAAAAAGAGAAGCTTTAACGGCTTCTCTTTCTTGTTCGTTCCCTTCCCAAAGAATGCTCCTGTTGGTTCTCTCTAATATGCTTGAGAGCTTCCAAGCGGACATTCTTTGTTACCTTTTTATCCAGTAATTTAAGGATTTCAGTATCATAACCTAAAGTCCTAAGTCTGAACTTACGCTTGCCTATAATCCCCTTTTGCTTTCCTCTTTGGGAGTATATTTCTAATCCTTGTTTTTGCAGTTCCTTAAAAAAAGCTTTTTGTGATGATGCTTTTGTATAAATACTATCCAGTATGGCAATGAATTTTTGTTTTTCTGGAACAGCATTACGGTGATGCTTCATTTGCCACTCTGCATCTTTGGTTACCACTTTTTTTTTGAGGGTGATGACTTCTTCTGATGATTTATTTCAGATGCTTTGAGTTCTGGAAAATGCTTTTTCTGATAGGCTTCCATTGGAAGCTTTACCTTATGCTTAAAATCATCTCGTGAGATACGATTAGCAATTCCCGTGCGGTAATGGGTGCCTGAGAACACAAAATGTAAATGCGTATGGGATTTTTCATTTCTATGCACGGTACACAATGATATTCCTAGAGGTGAGCGTAATGAGATGTACTTTTTTGCAATCTTCTCTAGCTTGTCATTGGTAAGTAGTTTGGCATCTTCTGACTTGAAAGAAACAATATCCATATAGAGTTTTACATTGTTCTTACGGATATGTTTTCTGTAGTTTTCATTGGTTTTGTATTGTTTGGATATAGCTTTAGAATCCCTGTTATTACCTTTGATAAAACGAGAGATTACAAAGCCGTTTTCTAGTTCCGATTCCCGAAGAACATAAGATATTACGTTATCATAACACCTAGTTTTGTATGACTTGCTTTTAATGATCATAGAGCTTCAATATGAATTTGCAGATCTTTGATTTTATCCTCAAGCAATTGTAATCGCAGACTATCTACCACCGTATCATTTTGAATAATATCTTGTAAATATTCTGTAATAAGAAAAAGTTGTTGCTCTATAATCCCCATATCTACCTCCTGAATAATAGAGGTTGTACCATCTAAATATGACAGCACAACCTTTTTAATAAAATCAGATACCGTTCCCTTTTCTGCATACGTTTTAATACGTGTAATTTGCTCTTGTGAGAAATACACAGATAAATTAGTGTAGTGCTTGCGCTGTCGCTTTAAATGGCTGTTATAACATCGCCAATACCATTGCTTTGCCAGTATAATTTCTGCTTCGCTAGGATCACTACTAGCAAAGAGTTCATCCAGATAATCGTGAGCGCTGGTAAACCTAGTCGGCACTTCCATCATCATCCGTATTTGGAAATAGCTCTTTGAGCGGTAGTAATGCGATAGCATCACTCATAACATAGTGTTGATCGTTTCTATATGGTGGCAAGCCTGTAAGTTCACGTAAAGCACGTACTTTAAAGTACGGTTTTACCCGTGCTAAGACCCCACGCATTCCCGAAACCATAATAAGGGCTTTTTCTGGTGGAAGACTCATGATTTCATCAGCGTTAAGTACGGAACGTGATTTAAGCCTGTTATAGTCCTGGTCATCGTTAAACTCATATCTGCCTAAAGTTATTTCTAAGGCAGTAGCCGTATTCAGATCTGTCGACATATATACTTTAGTTCTAAGGTTACTTAAAATGGCATCCGCACGTTTTCCATATTTGGCAGTAAGCTGTGCTTTTGCATTTTGACAAACCAACATCAATGCTCCTCGATATTTGCGAATGTTGGCGGCGATGATATCAAGAGAACCAATGGATAAAATGGGGGTTTCATCCAAATGGAAATACACATCTTCCATATCTTCCGTTGGTAGCTCTTCAAAGAAACTTTCAAAATATTGAGACAGGAAGATACTCGTAATCTTACTGTAATATCTCATTTTTGACGTACTGGAATGAATATACAAACACGTGCCTTGTATGCGTAAATCTTTAAACTCTCCAATAGTATCGCTTGCTGTAATCTCTGCGATATTTTCATCCAATGAAAAGATTTGTACCGCCGTTTGTGCTGAAGCCAGTACCGATGAAAGTGTATTGGGAGATTGTGAAACGACCGAAGAATATTTAGTAAACAGTTCATCATTAGGAGCATATTTCGCAAAGAGCTTGTCCACCAGTGGTGCCGTCTCTTTGGATTGCATCTGATCCAGTAGACTTGCCACCTGATACAAGGTTTGATATTTCTTTTCCTGTGTTTTCACTATCGAAATCAAAATATACAAGACCTCAATAGCTTTCTGATTCCAAAACGATGCATCTTCTGTTTTATCATCGCCATTGATGGTCACCAGCTGTGTTGCCAATTGCGTAATCTGACTTCGGGTATTGGCACGTTCTATAGGATTATAGCGTAGACTTCGAGTAGGCTTTGCAAAATCGAGTTGCAAGATGGTATAACCTCGTTTGGCTAATGCACCACTTGTCTTTTGGTGTAATTCAGAAGAAGGATCATGTATAATCTGTGATCCATTAACGGTTAATATAGAGCGTATAACCGCTCCTGCACTCTTAAAACTACCAGTCTCGCCATTTATTAGTACGCCTTGCCTAGAGAGTTCAGGGCTAATGTTCTTCCCGTTTAAATTAAATCCTTTATGACGAGAAGAAAGCACTTTATCACTAGGCATTAATTCTCCTTTTAAACGGTGTTTGTCTTTATCTAAATGAGCGAGTAGATCTTGCAAGCCATTATTAATGTAATCGCCTGCGGTTTCAAAAAAATCATATATCATTGTTTTCATAGCTGTTTTTTTAAATAGTTATTGAATTCCGTGATCATCCATTCACATATTTTAGAAAGGATATAAAAGGCATTAAGGAGCAACCTCCAGCTAAGCTTGAAGATTGCTCGTGCTATTTGAGATAGAATGGAATCTTTCATTGGGTATAGCTTTTATCTATACCAATACGAATCTCCAATCCAGAATCTTTAAAGACTTCGGTATATACTTCTACCATACTGCGGAACAATCTATTCTGCTCCGTAGTCTTGGGATAGTAAATGATATGAAGTGTTATTCCCTGTAGATTAGGAATGGTCAATTGGGAAGTAAATGCCGTTACAACAGATACAGGATCGTCTTGTAACTCAAAACGACTCTTAGTATCATATACATTGAAAATATCTGAAAACTCAGAAATATCGCTATACAGCAATATATTCTTCACTGTAGCGTCTACTTTAGACAGCTCTGTTAACCTATCCAGTAAGGGGACAATAATACTGGAGCTATGATACGTATAGCTTCTGTTATTCTCGTGAATAACGAGAGTATCAATAGCAGTATTAAATTTTCGGATCTCTGCATTACGTTGCAGTTTATTCCCAAAACT
>CAYOBX010000620.1:0-1645 GCA_964402245.1 uncultured Saprospiraceae bacterium
ACTGGTGTAGCCTTATATAATGACAAGATTTATGTGATCTGTGGGATAAAAAACGGCCATATAGGAGATCATAAAAAATGGTTAGATGTGTATGATCCTAATACAGATACTTGGAATGTTTTACGAGATGCACCAAGAGCTAGAGATCATTTTCAAGCAGTAGCAAAAGATGGTAAGCTTTACCTTATCGCTGGAAGATTATCGAAGGCACCTGATGAAGTTTTTTTATATCCCGTAAAAGAAGTAGATATCTACGATATAGCGAAAAATAAGTGGTCTACTTCTAAAAATGATTTGCCAACATTAAGAGCTGGTAATTTTGCTACAATATATGGCGAAGAAGTATTAATACTAGGGGGAGAATCCGCCAATCAAATAATGGCCCATAGTGAGGTGGAGGGATTTCATACAATAGACCATTCATGGCGTAGCTATCCTAATCTAGTTCATGGTAGACACGGTACTGGAGTTGTCCATATTGGAAAAAACATGGTCATTGCCTCTGGGTGTGGTAATCGTGGAGGGGAACCGGAATTATCCAGTGTAGAGGTATACCAACCGAAAGAATCTTCCTTAGCCCCCTTGATTGCATATACTCCTCAAACACAGGTCAGCATTGATAGTACTCAATTCAAAATTAATGGGAATCTTACCTATAAGAATCGATCTTGGGAAGCAAACAACATTGAAGGCTTACTCTTCAATGCTCGATTGGTTCAAGGTATTTTTGACGATACTAATCAAAAAACAAGAAGTAGGTGGAGATACCCCAATAACAGGCATTTTAGTCCCTACAGAAATACTAAGGAATTTATAGCTGCTATGCCTTCTTGGAAGGAACATGGTTTATTAGCTTTCTCGTTGAATATGCAAGGTGGAAGTCCTATGGGGTATGGAAATAAAGACTGGATCAATACAGCATATGATAGTCTAGGAAATTTAAAAGAAGATTATTTATTAAGGTTGGATATGATTTTGCAAAAGGCAGATGAATTGGAAATGGTAGTCATATTAGGTTTGTTTTATTTTGGCCAGGATCAACATTTAAAAGATGAAGCGGCAGTCATTGCCGCTGTAGACAATACGATCAATTGGTTACACAAAAAAAAATATAGAAACGTTCTAATTGAAATAAATAATGAATGCGACTCTCGCAATTATGAGCATGAGATATTAAAAGAAGATCGAGTTTATGAGTTGATGGATAATGTTAAGTTCAATATGCAAGGAAATTATCGCTACTTAGTTAGTACCAGTTTTGAGGGGTATGTCGTCCCAACTAATGAAATTGTTAAACAAGCAGATTTTATATTATTACATGGAAATGGTGTAAATGAACCGCACAAAATAGGAGATATGGTAGCTGCGGTAAAAAACTTAGAAGCTTATCGACCTATGCCTATTCTTTTTAATGAAGATGACCATTACGCTTTTGATCGTCCTAAGAATAATTGTAAGGCTGCTATTGAAGCCTATGCTTCTTGGGGATACTTTGATTATAGAAGAAAAGGAGAGTCTTTTGCGAATGGTTTTCAATCAATACCTGTAGATTGGGCAATAGGTTCTAGACGCAAAAAAGATTTTTTTAATTATATTAAGACGATTACTCAGGAAGAAGAGAATAAAGAATAGAGGTCAGATCGCT
>CAYOBX010000620.1:1745-3386 GCA_964402245.1 uncultured Saprospiraceae bacterium
TCATACATCTGACCTCTGACAGCGTAGCGATCTGGCCTCTGACTTCTACAAAGAATTAGTGAGCAATGAAATTTCCAACACTATCAGATATAGAAAAATATATAACCCACCATCCAATTGTGGAAGGCACCTTACATTGGGCAAGAACCCACTCCCTTCCAGGCTTTTTTAAAGTGCCCGTTTATGATGTAGTAGTATTTATTTATCATGAAAGTAGAAGAAGTGATTTAATTACTAGAGCCAATTCCATGGCCTACAGTTTCTTTTTATCCTTATTCCCGACTTTAATTTTATTATTCACCCTACTACCCTATTTTCAAGAATATATCTTAAGCTATTTACCAGATGGAGATGATTTTGATCAAATAGTTCAGGAACAAATACAAGAATTAATGCCTGGTGATGCGGGCTTAAGTTTATTTGAATTTATCCAAGATATTACTTCTAACCCTAGGTTTGGTTTATTGTCTTTTGGTTTTATACTAGCCATTTATTTTTCTTCCAATGGGATGCTACAGTTAATGAAGAGTTTTGAAAAAATTGACCAAGTAAAGACCTTCAAACAAAGAGGGGCATTTAAAAGTAGACTAGTTTCCATCAACCTTACTTTCCTCTTAGGGCTGCTGTTAATAGTTTCTGTAGCATTAATAATACTAGGAACTAATATAATAGAGTTTTTTGCTACTTATATTGATCTAGATAATTTTACTAAATATAGTTTATATGCTGTAAAATGGTTGGTAATTATTGGTTTATTTTATTCTAGTATTGCCATCATTTATAGGTACGGTAGTTCTATGTATAGAAAATTACCTTATTTCACTACGGGCACTACCCTTTCCTGTATATTATCCATTCTAACTTCGGTTGCCTTCTCTTTTTATGTCGATAACTTTGGGGCATATAATAAATTTTATGGATCAATTGGTACGGTAATCGTTATTATGATATGGATACAATTGAATGCATTTATACTCTTGATAGGTTTTGAATTAAATGCCAGTATTGCGGTCAATAGAGATTTAAAAAAGCGGATTCAGGAAGAAGATATTTTAGAGATTATACAAGACGAGCAGTCAGCAATTGTCCAAGAAAAATCGCTCGAAGAAGAAATATGATATTTATACCATTTTGTTTAACAATAGTCCGTGCAATTTAAAAATGATTATTAACAATCAATGAGTTACAAAATTATTTCACGCAGAGTGCGCAGAGCCCACAGAGTATAATATGTTGATTATCAAAACTCTGCGAGCTCTGCGTGAAAAAACTGCACGGACTATTGTTTAATAGACTTGTTCATAAATAAGAATTGAGTATATGAGAATTAGATTTTTTCTTCTAAGGATTCAAAAAAATCAGTGCATACCCTTAGGTACGGACTTATTTTCCCTACCTTACATATTAAGAAATACTCTTTTTTACTTGCTTGGCTCAAATTAATGAGACTTTTATGGCTGATCTCTAATAATTAGTAGTCAATGCGAATAACGGGCTAAAATAAAGAAAATCAGGTGTTTATGGTCCAGATTATGGTGGTTTTTAAAATAACCATGATCTAACTAGCTGATAATCAATATCCATCTAAATTTAGCCCCATAGACCGATAATAGAGCATATAATAATTATATGACCAGTAAA